>JAYSRH010000251.1:0-1573 GCA_043721115.1 Fibrobacteria bacterium
TTTCTTCCGCCAATACTTCGGTGAGAAAGGCTTCATTGGCAACGGAAACCAGTTTTGAGTCTTGTTTCGGAAAGGCAATATTCTGGGCGGGATTGCGAGTCAAGCCGTAGTTGGCTATAAGGAATCGTCCGAACCCTTTAAGACAGGCCAACAAGCGACCTTGGCTGCTGGCTGCTAATGTAGGCACCTGATTCGCCAAAAAAAGTTGCAGGATGCGCTTTGTGAGATCGGCAACAGTAGATATTTTATTTTCGGCTTTCCGAGAGGCGGCCCAAACTTCGAGTTTGGTCAGGTCACGAGTATAGGCGGATAGGGTATTTTCGGAATAGCCTTTGGCAACCCGGAGGTTTTCCAGGTAGGCCTGAATGGCGATTGGGAGTTCTATCAAGGGTGATTCCATGGCGGATTTTCCCCTACTTTCCAAGGTAAATGTACTAATATCAAAGTTCACCTTAATGGAAAGTCTACTGCAAACGTGCGAACTGGATTTTAAACCCTTCCTCAGAAGCAAGATCCAATGTCCAAGGTTTGATTTTCTTTTTTTCCCGATCGAAGATGATAAGCAGTACCGGTTTCTCCGCATTGTCCGCATTGGTGCGGGCCACTACCCCGGAAAATCCAGTGTATTTTCGATATTTTTTATCCTCAACTATTACCACCCTGGAACCCATAGGAAATACTGGTACAATGGTGATGAAGGCGTCCACCAGCGACCGATTTAAATGCGTGCCTGCCCCCCGGATCACGATTCGCATGGCATCGGCCGGCGAGAGCGGCGGAATGGTATTCGGTTTGGGCTGGATTAAGGAAATATAGGTGTCGGCCACCGCGGCGATTTCCGCATAGCGATGGATCATCCCCTTTTGGGGACTTAAAGTTTTGATGGGAATCTGATTATCACCACGCAATCCGCGTGGATACCCGGTACCATCCTGGCGCTCATGATGCTGATAAGCCACATGCGCAGTGGTAATACTCAGCCGTTCATTTTGACGCAGAATAGCATAACCCAATGTAGGGTGTTCCCGATACAAGGCCGCGTCCTGTTCGTTGAGCGGACTCGATTTGTTCATCAGGGATTCCGGAAATACAACCACTCCCAAGTCCATTAGCAAGCAACCCAAGGCCAACTCTTCGATTTCTCGGTGGGTGTATTTCAGCTTGTGGGCTAAGATGATGGCGACTATAGTCACGTCCAGGGCGTGCTGATACAGATATCCGCTTTTCGTCCGGATCGAATTGAGATTGACGCTTGCCGACTCCTTATTGAGCAGGTCTTCCAGGATTGCTTTGACAATCTTTTTTATTTCCTCCACGGCAATGATATTTTTGAACCGCGAAGTATCGGCAAGTACTTTGGAGATTCCAGCCTGCGTTAAACTTTTAACTTGGGCCACCTGCTTGAGAATGTCCGCGTTCTCCTGCACGACAAATTGGGATTGCAAAGCGAGTTGTTCATTGACCGTTTCTTCAGGAACGATATGCTCAGTTCCTTCTTCAACTATCCAACACGCCGTCAATTCAATGTCGCGCATTTTGGCGATAATCCTTTCATTGACCACGTAACCGGCAG
>JAYSRH010000252.1:0-10377 GCA_043721115.1 Fibrobacteria bacterium
AAATTATTCCGAACTTTGCGCTTTGAATCGCATTTTCAATTTTTTCTCCGGCTTTATCAGCGCTTGTTTTATTATCATCAACTGAAGCTTGTATGGCTGCCAAATATTTATTAAAAGCTGGTAAGCCTTTAATCTGCATTACTTGAACCGCTTCCTTTCCTTTGTTTTCAGTTATAAGAGGAATTATTTCCAAACTCCGCACGTTTACATAGGATTGTCTGGCCGCCTTGATTTCATTGAAAAAGTTGCGGTCTTCGGATCGGGTAATTGTTTTTTCATAATCTAGCATGGTTTTATCTATAGCGGTTTTTATTTCTTCAATTTTCCTTAGGTCTGATTCAATCATGTTTTTGTCAGTGGCAACTAATAAATCCAGCGAAATTGCCTGAATGGAAATGGCTTGTGATTTCATTTCCCCTATGCTATAAACTCCTGGTAAGCAATCTGTAGTTATTAGTAATTGGTTTTCCCTGATGCCGATAAGCTTGACATATGCAAATGCTCCCAAAGCCGTGGCTACAAATAGTACGACACCAAATCCTAAATATAATTTTGAGCTTAAACTAATTCCTTTTAACATATTAATTCCCCTTTTTAAAGTCTTTCGATTTAATTTTTAAAGCTTCCTAAGGCCAACGATTCACCAGCCGACAAAACCTTATCTACATCCAATAGCATAACTACTTTTTGCCCGACCTTACCCATTCCCAAAATGAAATCCGTATTGACTTGCAAACCAAAAGTTGGGGCCGCTTCCAACTGATTGACAAGCACATTTAAAACTTCTGAAACTTCGTCGACAATAAGGCCCATAATAACAGATGTCCCACTGATCAGAACTTGAACGACAATGATACAAGTACGATCCGTATCATCGAGATTTTCTAACTCAAACTTTAGCCTTAAATCAATAACTGGTATGACTTTTCCACGCAAATTCACAACACCACGCACAAAATCCGGTGTTTTTGGCACCCGTGTTACAGGCATCATTCCGATGATTTCCTGAACCTTTAAAATTTCTATTCCATAAATTTCTCGGCCTATATTAAACGTCAAATATTTTCCGGCTTTCGCTAGGATTCCAGAACCTTTGTCTTGATTTGTTGTTGTATCTATCGCCATTATTTTTCCTTTCTCTTTGAGTCTATGCGAGTTTTAAACACTACGATACTCTTGTTTCTTCCTGATATATGTATTTCATCAATCCATCCACATCCAAAATCATTCCAACCATTCCATCCGATAGAATCGCGCCTCCCGTCAATCCAGCGATATTTTTGAAGGATTCCCCCAAACCTTTAATCACAATTTGCTGTTGTCCGAGCAGCTCATCCACAGGAATGCCTACCTTTTGACCGTCAGATTCAACGATTACGGCTAATCGACTCCAGCCCAAGGAGTGAAATCCAGGATAAATTTGGTTAAGCCTCAGCAGTGGAATCATTTCATCCTGAAGCTTAAGCATTTCTCCCTTATCAATTACGGTATGAATTTCGTCTTTCACTAATGGCACTATTCGTAAGATGGATAATGTTGGAAAAATAAATCGTTCCTTACCTAAGCGAACAATCATTCCGTCGATTATAGCCAATGTTAACGGAAGCCAGATGCTAAAGGATGTACCTATTCCAGATTGGGATTGAATGTCAATTCGCCCTCTTAATTCTTGTACATTTCGTTTTACGACATCCATTCCCACGCCTCGACCCGATGTTTCCGTAACTTCCTTGGCAGTAGAAAAACCTGGCTCAAAAATAAGCTGCCAAACATCCCGATCTTCCATAACTGCGTCAGGTCTAATTAAACCATTTTCACGTGCCTTGGCTAGAATGGCATCTCGATTGAGACCGCGGCCATCGTCTTCCAGTTTAATACAAATGTTACCGCCTTTTTGGAATGCGCTCAGTGTTAACGTTGCCTTTCCTGGTTTCCCGAGTGCTATTCTTTGCGAAGGATCCGATTCAATACCATGGTCTACAGCATTTCGAACCATGTGTACAAGAGGATCTCCAATTTTTTCAACTACTGTTTTGTCTAATTCTGTTTCATCACCATATGTGATAAATTCAATAGCCTTATTATGCTTCTTGCCTAAGTCTCGGACCAGGCGTGTCATTTTTTGGAAAATTGGTCGAATGGGTACCATGCGCAATGAGGTTCCCATCTGCTGCAGGCCACGAGTAATTTTGTCCAGGTGCGCGAGACGCTGCGCCATTAAAGGGGTGACCTTTCCTTTAAGTTCATTGGATTGGACAATCATGGATTCTGCGATAACAAGTTCGCCGATGGCATCCAAAAGCCGATCCAATCGATCCGCTTCCACTTTCACTGTTTCTTTCACTGCTACCTGAGTGCGCTCACTATTGGGCGAAGGTTCTGCCTCAGTCGGCCGCTGATTTCTTAGGGCCTGAGTCACTTCTATTGCCGACGCAAGCCCTTCCTTTACCAATAGCTCGCCTAACCTTGGAGGCGGGTCCACCATTTTTTGGGTTTTCAAGGTTGCCTGGATATTTTCAAAAGTGACGGAACCAGATTGAACTAAGATTTCACCTAACGGTTGTTTGATATGAGATTTAACTGCAGTTTCATTTGGCATATCAGAATTAGGCAAAGCCGCTAAATTCTCATATTGGGCATGTCGAATTTTTCCAAGCAGCTTATTCCAGATTGTCGTCTGTTCTGGAGGAAAGTTATGGTTGGACGGGCCTTGCAAGGCGGATACAATTTTTCGCATTGCGTCTACTGATTCCAAAAAAACGTCAATCATTCGGCACGTTACGGCTACTTTCCCTCCCCTTACCTTATCCAAAAGCGTTTCCACCTCATGGGCTAAAGTTCGAATCCCTTTCATTTCAAGAAAAGCTGCCACGCCTTTTATAGAATGAAAGGCTCGGAAAATTGTATTCATGGATTGCTGGCTTTTTGGATCCGTCTCTAAAGACATGATGCTCAAATCTGCCACTTCTAAATGCTCCTTTGCTTCGACGAGAAAATCAGCGAGAATGGATGCGTCCGCACCGATGGGAACTTCAATCCAATCGGACAAAGGCATTGCATCGGCATCGGTATTTTCATCGTTTTCCAAATTGATTTCACATTTTGAGAGTACTTCATCTGTACTATTAGGATTTTCCAAAATCACAGTATGAGAACTAGGTTCTAATAAGCAATTGCATATCAAATCAGCTGAATCAGGCACTATTCCTTTTCCGGAAAGAAACCGGACAACGTGTTGGAACCAGTCTTTGGCTTCCAGCAATACATCAATTTTAATTCCAGTACAATCATTTACTGTGGACACAAAGGCACTTAGATACCCTTCTAAGGAATGGCATACTCTCTCGACTTCACTTAATCCAAGCAGTGCCGATTCGCCTTTTAAAGTATGGAGAATGCGGAGCATAATTGGCAGCGCTTCCAAATTTTTTTGTTTTTCAAATTCTAAGATACAAGATTCGAATTGCTCTAGAACAGTGTCCTGGCGCGATAGAAAGTCGGATAATATCTTTTTGTCTACATAGTTGGATACCGTAAATGGAATTGTTGCGCAATTTTCTGATTGAAAAACAAAGACCTGTTCCTGCTTATATCCATTCATAAAGATATTCTGAAGTCCCGTGACGACTTGTTCGAGGTAGGTCGTTGTCGTTTTTTTATTTTGTGGATTCAAGTTTGCCAAGCTTTTACTCGCTTTTGTGCAAGCTTCCGCAGCCTGAGCCTGATCGAGAGAATTGGCCGCCACGGAAATCTGGTTGAACTTTTCAGCTAGTTCAACGCCATCATTCCCGTCCCAAAGCACTAGTGATTCGGAAATCGATTCGATGAGTGCTTGAATTTTGAGGTTCACAAGCTTGCTACTTTCTGTATTGAGTAGCTAATTAATTCACTTCGCATGGTTCCTTTTGACGCTTGATTTTTATCCTCTGTCAGGTTATAGGAAGGCAGTGCCTACAGTCAATAGGTATTTGAAAAACAGCTGAATTTATTTGCACTTTTATTTTGGTTTTCCGAATTTTAATTCGATTTTTGGCTACATCAAGGGTTAGGATTTACATCCTTTATAGATAGGCGGGGCTGTATATATTGCGCTTCAGTGAGCCAGGAAGGCAATTAGTGCGTTTTGGAAAACAAGTTAGTATACAATAGAAAAACTTAAATCGCTTTTTACCCATCCCCCATTAGGCCGCCGCTAGATACGAATCAAGGCTTTGCTTGAACCTCTGAAAAAGGGCGGCCGCTTCATTAATACTATTGCGATTGGATACTTTTCCGCTTTTGCCATCCATTTCAATAGCTCGCATTAAGGCGGCCAATCCATCCGCCCCAACATTCAAACTGCTCCCCTTAATGGCATGGGCTATTTTGGCTAAGCCTTCCAGATTCCCGGACTCATGCATTGTCCACAAAACTTTGAGGCGATCCTCGGTATCCGTCATATAGGCTTGTATGATTTCCGCAAGGAATTCCTTCTTACCCGGTTCGTCCAATCCTCGCAAGGAAGCGAGTGTTTCCAAATTGAGTGCGTCATCCATGGCTTGATTTTATCCTGATTTTAATAAGAATGCCTTCTGAAAGCTTAATGCCGAAAGCCTCATCGAATCAAGATGAAAATTGGAGCCACTTACCGGATTTGAACCGATGACCTACTCATTACGAATGGGGCCTCGAACTTTAGCATAACGTTCAAAACTAGGTAGAATGGGATTTTTTGGGCCAAATTGAAAGATTCGGCTCCGCCCATTTTTTCACAACTATCCATTAATAGCCGTTCATGACCATTGACTGCGGACACATGTGCGGACACCCCAAAACATAAACCGGGTACCTGGGGCAGGCGTCTGGTTGAGTTTTTGAAAAGGAGCTTTCCTGAGGGTTCCTGGGGAGTGTTTTGTCTTAAAAATGAGCAAAGGTGCGTATTTCGGTTGAACCGGCCAGGTATTTCGGACTCGGCCACCCGCCCAGTTGTGAGTGGGGAAAAGTCAATTTTCACCTAGTTTTATGTTCTTTCTACACTACGTTTAAATATGCCTTTGTAGGCGCGTACAAGCGCCTACAAAGGACGCAAGCGATAGCCCGCGAGAATCCGTGTTGAATCCGTTGGAACCCTAGAGATACACTACACTTTTAGAATAGGTGGCTGGGTCCGATTTTGATGGCCGGATTGATCCGATTTACGCAGTAGTCAGTTGTGGCCGCGAGTGGAGGGCTCGGAGTCGCCTGCAATGTTAGCTGGCTACGACAAATATATCATCAATATTGAATAATAACACTTAAGATGTTATCATTCTTAAATAATGTTAGTTAAAGACAAAAAAGCCGTACGTCTGGTCCAGCAATTTGAAGCCTACCTCAATGAGGTTTTGACCTTGCAGCCCAAAGTGAATAAATGGGAAGGAGAAAAAAGCCTTCCCCTGTATTTGCGGGAACTCTATGCCTTTTATAATACCAAATTACTGGATACAGAAACTTTGCTTATGCTTGCGAAAGGCGAGGATGAGCAAACACCCGCGACGCTGGCCAAACAAATGTTGAAGGTCAGAGAAAAGTGGCATCACGATCTGGTTTTCGTGAATGAAGCGGTATCCAGCTTGAATCGCAAGCGCATGATTGCACAGAAGATCCCCTTCGTGATTCCTGGTAACCAAATGTACTTACCGATGCTGGGGGTGGATCTCCGGGAGCATTTCAAAAAAATTCATACTACCCGGACCCGCTTCAGTCCATCCACCCAGGTCATGATATTGGATGCCATTTATCATCCTAGGGAAGCCGCGTATACGCCCACGGAATCGGCGAAGCAATTCGGTTATTCCACCATGACTATGACGCGGGCTTTTGACGAGTTTGAACAGGCTGGCCTTGGCGACCATACGGTGCGAGGTAAGGAGCGATGCCTCCGCTTTGCGGAAAGGGGAAGTGACCTGTGGGAAGTGGCGTTGCCATTCCTGAAATCCCCCGTAAAAAAGAAGTTCTTTGTATTGGGTCCAATAAAAAAGCATGGCAAGGTGCTATCCGGACTAAGTGCCTTAGCGGAATATTCTAATCTGTCGGAACCGGAAACCACCGTATTTGCGGTGGATTTGGAAGAGTGGCAACGGGTTCAAAAAAAAGAAATACAAGTGGCCACAAACTCTCCCGGACCGGAGGAGACGGGATTCGAACTTTGGTCCTATTCACCGACTCGCTTCGCCCGCAATGGCTTTGCCGATAGATTGTCGGTTTACTTATCGTTTAAAGATTCAGGTGATGAACGTGTCCAGTCGGCCATTAAAGAGAGCATAAAAGGTATGAAGTGGTAAAGGGGTTGATTCGCTTCAAGGAGCATTTCCAAGCTCATACTGACAAGTTTGTGCTGATAGGGGGTACGGCATGCGACCTGGCAATGACGGAAGCCGGCCTTTCTTTCCGAGCCACCAAAGACCTCGATATCGTCCTTCTCATCGAAGCATTGACGACCGATTTTGGCCGCGTGTTCTGGGAATTTATCCGACTCGGTAACTATGAAGCGAGGGAAAAGGATTCTGGCGGTAACCAGTATTATCGATTTAGAAAACCCACGGATCCCGCCTATCCTGCGATGTTGGAGCTCTTTTCCAAAGCACCGAATGGGCTTATTTTGCCGACGGAAGGCGTGCTCACGCCTATCCCAATTGGCGAAGATATTTCCAGTCTATCGGCAATCCTATTAAATGAAGCGTATTACAGTTTTTTGCAAAAAGGAAAAAAGGAAATCGATGGCCTACCTGTTGTGGGGCCCGTGCATTTGATGGCCCTAAAGGCGAAGGCTTGGTTGGATCTTACGGAACGCAGGGCTGGTGGCGAAACAATCGACCGAGACAACATTGTCAAACATAAAAGAGACATATTCAGGTTATTTCAAATCGCAGATCCAGAATTTTCCGCAGAACTCCCGGGCGTGATTCGTGCCGACATGAAAAATTTCCTGAGGTCAATGGAATCGGATGGTGTCGACTTGAAAAGCCTTGGTATAAGAGGGACGGAGTTGGATGACGTACTCATAGCCATTCGTAAGTTGTTTGGGATCCAATAGATTGGATCTATAAGAAAACAGGTTCAGAGGCAAAAAAAGCTCCGTTTTCACGGAGCCGAAAATGGAGCCACTTACCGGAATCGAACCGATGACCTACTCATTACGAATGAGCCGCTCTACCAACTGAGCTAAAGTGGCGGGAGTGGGAAATTTAGACTATTCATCCTTAAAAGCAAGCTGTTGCAGCCCAATTCCCTAAGTCCTTAAAGCTACTGCCATACCCTAAACCCCAGAAAGTGGGTGCAGAAGGCGTAATAACCCTGCACCACCAGCACGGTTAGGGTAGTAAACCAGAGCAGTTTAATCTGCATCAAGATTCGCAGGCCATAGCGATGCAGGAACATGCCGACCCCAACCAGGGGAATGGCCCTGAAATAATACGCCGGATAGGGTGAGGTGATGGCGATTAGAATGGGGAAGAAAACCAGCAAGGACAATATACCCATCAAAAAGTTGCCCTGATAGATCCACTTTCCTACGCCCGCTAGGTAGCCGGCGCACACCAGTGCAATTCCCAAACTAAGTAGAATCACCATAGGCTAATAATACCTTTGACACCGCTCCCCTTTCCCTGTCCTCATTAAATATTTTTTATTTTTGAGGGCGGCCATCGGTTCGATGGGTCATATAGAATGAAACGGAAGAGTCACACATGGCAGACATAGCAGGATTACAGGGATTACGGGCAGCACCCACTAAAGCCGAGGCATTGACCACCCCTCCCTACGATGTGATCAAAGAGGGATCCGACCTGGAACATCTGCTCCAAGGGAATCCTGAATCTTTTTATCACGTAACCTTAGGCCCCAACCCTGCACAGGCGTTGTTGGACTTGCAGGCCAAGGGCGTGCTGATTCCAGATACCGAACCCTGTTTTTACGTGTATGAGCAAAAATGGGCCGGAGGCGAGCGCCTGGGGTTCTTTGCGGCCGTAGCGGTGAGCGCGTATGCAGAGGGCCAAATCGTGCGCCATGAAAAAACTTTTGACGAAAAGGTTAAAGGCCGACTCAAAGTAACCAATGATACTGGCTACACCCTCGAACCCATCTTTCTGCTCACCAAATCCGACTTGCAGCCCATCTTGGCCCAGGTGCTGGTGGAGTACCCGGCTACCTACAGTTTTACCAGTGACTTTAAAGGCTGGAATGATCTCCATGGCATTGCCAGCCGAGTTTTCCGAGTTCCTGCAGCGTCAACCTTGGGTCTTAGATTGAAAAATTGCGTTGGGGAAAATCCGCTGTATATAGCCGACGGACACCACCGCTATCACGCCGCCCTGCTCAATGGACAAACCCACGCCATGGCCTATATAGTCGAGAAAGCCCGCATACTCGCCTACAACCGGGTCATCAACGGCAAAGTAAAGTTCAAGAATATCATGGGGTCTTTGGCTTTGAAACCTCTAGCGAAATTTCAATCGCCTGATAAGCACTCCTTCTGCCTTTATTCAAAAGCCGGCTGCTTTACTTTAGCCGCCAAGCAGGTGCCTTCAGATGTAGTAGGCCAATTGGACTGCAGTATACTTGAGCAAGAACTTTATCCGCTATTGGGTGTGGACCATTCCATGATTCTTCAGAAGCAGTATTTCGACTACTATCCTGAATCGGATTTGGACACCATGAAGGCACTGGTAGACAAAAGCGAGTATGATTTGGCAGTGGCACTGTGTCCAGTATCCATTGATGAATTGATGCAGGTGGCTAATGCAGGATTGAAGAATTCAGAAATAGTAATGCCGGAGAAATCCACCTTTTTCGCGCCTAAAATCCTTTCCGGGCTCGTACTGTACAAGCATTTGAAAACTTAAAGTCCTGCTTAAAGGGTTTTAATAGCCTGGTACTAATTGCCTTGCGCCTCTTCTTGCGCATAGCAAATCTTTCCCCCCGAACCGGCCAATAGGCCTCGTTCGGTCCCATTTCCCTCTGGCACGGCAGTTGCAATAAGTCCGTGTAGAACCTGGCAATGGGAATGGAATGAAGCTTAAAGATCTGATTGGAATATCCCTCGTCTCCCTCTTCCTCTTTCCGATCATTCTGATTGGAATCATGCTGGCAGCCGGCGTAGTCCATATTGAATTTGGCGATGGAAAAGACAAAGAACGGCTAAAGTCTACACTGTCATCGGACGATGCGGCCAAACAAGAGGAAGCGGAAGCCAAACATCTCAAAGCCTTCAAAGCCCTGGAAGTGAAGGAAAAGGAGATTCAAGCCCAACAGGTCGAAGTGGATCGTGAAACCGAGCGCCTGGAAAATTTGAAACAGGAAACCCTCAAAGCTAAAGAAGAGATTGCCGAGTACCATAAAAAAATCGAGGAGCTGGTAGGCAAAAGTTCAGAAATGCAGGACAAACAAATTGCCTCCCTGGCGGAAGTATATGGAGGCATGCGACCAGATGAGGCAGCACCGATTCTACTCAGTTTGGACAATGCCATGGTCGTTCGCATCCTGCGTAAGATTCCGGAAACCCGGGCGACATCCAAGCTCATGGCCGCTTTGGCCACTTTGAATGTTGCCCGTGCGGCTGAAATCACTGTGCTGCTTGGCGGAAAGGCCAAGAGTAGCGTCGAGTCAAATTCCGGAGTCGGTACACCGGAATCAAAACCACCTGCGACCAATAAAGCTGGTCCAGGAGGCAAAGCGTAGTATTTTTGGAAATAAAATTCAGGGAAGCGAAAGCGGAGAAAGCATGTCACAAGTCCAAAACCTGATTCAAATGTTCATGAACCGCGCAAGTGCACCTGCGGCTTCCATAAAAGGAGCGGATGCAAAGTCATTCACTCCTTCTGAAAAAATAGCAGCTCCTTTTCACGCCAAGGTTGTAGCCAGTCATGCCCAGTTGGCAGCAAATTCTGCTAAATCCAAAACCAGTGAGCCATCTCGTTCACCTAATAAAATCAATGGTGTCACATCCAACAAACAGAAAATGGCTGTGCATACTGAAAACGGGAAGCCCTTTAGACCAGACGATAATGCCCATTCCCTCAAAGTCAAATCGCCCTCGTCTAAAATCAAAAAACCGGTTCAAAAAAGTGCTGCCGGGGAAGTTAAAACCAACGAATCAAAAGATATTGCCACCGGGAAAGAGTCCGATGCAAACGTGGAAGCGAAATCTACGGATGCTCAATCTCAAAATGGCAAAGCCGAAGCCGCGTTACGCAAACGTCTGGAAAAAATGGGGATTACGGCTACGGATGAACAATTGTCGGACACGGAATTCCTTAAGGACATGCTCCAGCTGCTACAATCAATGCTTCCCAATGTTTCCGTGTCAGTTCCGCTAAGCCAGTCCATCGGAGAAGAAAGTCAAACCCAGGCAAGTGAAAA
>JAYSRH010000253.1:0-3884 GCA_043721115.1 Fibrobacteria bacterium
TTTTCGGGGACTGGTTCTTTCGCCATTTGAACTCCCGAACAATCTCATTCTGTTTCAACGCAACACCGCCGGTATGCTTGGTCAGGAACACCACTACCATTATCGCTTTGTGTTTATTGTAAACCTGCGTACTCAGGGCAGCGTAACCGTCGACAATCGCAACTTTGACCTCTATCCTGGCGAGTGTTTGTTGATTTTCCCCCATCAATTTCATCATTTCCATCCGCCCAAGTCCCAGTCCATTCGCTGGTTGTTTCTCACCTTTGAGCTGAACCAAAGCGAATCGATTGCCGTTCTCCGCAACCGTGTCAATTCCATTGGCGATGTTGCCCGTCAATACCTGACGAGCCTGGTATCCTTATACCTTGAAAAATCCGGTGCAGATAAGGAAATGGGCACATCGCTCGGCCTGCTGACCGGACTGCTCCTCCTCGAATTGATGAAGTATGATGGACGGGTCCATAGTCGAACATCCATGGAACGGCCGTCCGTTATCGATCAAATCAACCGATATATCTGGGACAATTTTGATCGGAATCTCAAAATACCCGATCTGGCTGAACGATTCCCATATTCGGAAAGCCACTTGCGGCTTTTGTTCCGAAAGCGCATGGGGATGAGCCTGGGTACCTATATCCAAAAGGTGAGGATGAATCGCGCCCGATCCCTGCTTGTGAATTCTGGATTGAATGTGTCACAGGTGGCCCAGGCCAGCGGATACGATTCCTTGTATTCATTCAGCCGGGCCTTTAAAAAGAGTATTGGACTCTCGCCACTGGCTTATAAAAAAGTCAACACATACAAAACTTAACCCTGTGACCTAGAACCGGCTTTCCCCTTGCCGGTCCCGGCCATTAGTTCAGTTCAATAATCTTTCCGGTCCTAAAAGACTCGTCGGCGGCCAGAACAATTCTGAGACTGTCCACGGCACTGCTTAAATGCAAAGTGAGATCCATATCTTCGCGAATGGCTTTTAGGAAAAAAGTTTGTTCGCGATCGCAAAGGTCTTGATGTCCGGGTTCATCGGCCATGTCAATGACTTGATCCGGTTCCAGAAATTTACCCTGCGCATCCAATCCCGATCGATGCACAAGTAAGGAATTGGTTTTTGTATGGCTATCTACATCGGCAGAATCATCAGTGCGCTTCCCGTCACCTACGATGCTCACGCAGCCCTTGGGACCTATCATGTCCTTGACGAAAAAAGCCACCTTGCTCATCATTGGGCCCCATCCCGCCTCATACCATCCGACGGAACCGTCCTCGAAAGTGATCTGCAATTGTCCGTAATTATACATGCCCTTGGCTATTTCCTCCGTCAAGCGCGCGCCGATGGCATGTACGCGTTTCGGCTTGGCACCGGTGACCTGACACATGAGGTCAACGTAGTGGACGCCGCAATCAACGATAGGTGAAATGGAAGACATCAGATTCTTATGTGTTTCCCATTCCGGTCCAAAGCTTTGCTGATTCAGATTCATACGCATCACCATGGGCTTGCCTAAGGTTTTTCCAATTTCCACAAACTTGGCATATGCGGGATGATGGTGGAGGATATAACCGACCACCAATTTCTTCCCCATTTTTTTAGACAATTGCACCACTTTTTCAGCATCAGCCACGGTCTCGGCAACTGGCTTTTCTAAAAAAACATGGGCGCCAGCTTCCAATGCCATAATGGCATATTTGGCATGGGTGTCTGGATAGGTGTTGATGGACACGGCATCCGGGCGTGTTTCTTTAAGTGCCGTTTCATAATCTCCATATTGGGCGATTGAACCGCCGAGTTCGGCAGCTAATTTTTCGCGACTGCCATCACCACGACTGACTAATCCGACTACTTCAAAGCCATCTATTTTCTGATATGCACGCGCGTGGGATCGACCCATATGGCCGCAGCCCACAACTAAAACTCTGATTTTCTCGGCCATCAAACCCTCCAATAACAGGCCTCTAGTTTACTAAAAAAAGCACCCAAGTAAAGGTCAAAAGGAATTGCAAAGCCTTCTATGCCAAATGCCTGGGTATTTTTTAACCTTATCGATTAACGATTAACGATTAAAGACTTCCGCGAACCGATGCGACTTCACAACACTCTCAGCGCCGCACAACGCGCCCAACTAATCGAGACCGCCGGGCAAGCGCGTATCACTGTATCCTTCTACAAATACCATCGACTGGATAGTCCCCAAACCTTTCGGGATGATTTATTTCTGGCCTTTGAAAAGTTCAACGTGCTCGGCAGAATTTATGTCGCCCATGAGGGCATCAATGCCCAATTGTCAGTACCAGCCGATGCATTTGAAGTTTGGAAAGAATATCTATACAGCCTTCCATTTCTCAATGGGATCCGACTTAATATCGCAGTAGAACAAAACGACAAATCCTTTCTTAAGCTAACCATCAAAGTCCGAAATAAAATAGTCGCGGACGGCATAGACGATCCCACATTTGATGCAACCAGAATAGGTACTCACCTAAAAGCCGCGGACTTCAACGAAATCATTGGGCAGCCCAATACTGTGTTGGTTGACATGCGGAATCATTTTGAAAGTGAAATCGGGCATTTTGAAGGCGCGATAAAACCCAATGTGGACACCTTCAGGGAATCATTGGATATCATCGAATCCGATCTTAAAGAACATAAACAAGACAAGCAATTGGTGATGTACTGCACCGGCGGAATTCGCTGTGAAAAAGCCAGCGCGTATTTCAAACACAAGGGATTTAAGCAGGTATTTCAATTGGAAGGCGGTATTATCGAATATTTCCGCCAAGTAAAATCCGAAGGATTGGAAAATAAATTCAGGGGCAAAAATTTTGTCTTTGACGAACGCTTGGCCGAACGGATTTCGGACGACATCGTCTCTACCTGTCACCTCTGCAATGCCCCAGCTGATACGCATCATAATTGCGACAACGAAGCTTGCCACATCCTATTTATCCAATGTGCAGCCTGTGCGGTTAAGTTTCAGGGCTGCTGTTCGGAAAAATGCCAAGCTGTCCGCGCTCTCCCGGAGAAAATCCGCAAAGCGCTCCGACAAGGCACCGGCGCCCCCAAGAAATATTTCAAGCGACCAAAATAGCACCCATTTAAGTTCAAAATCGGCTTTACCACCTGACTTGCCGATGGATTTCAATTGAAATCTTTTCACATCAGGATATAATTGAAAAGCTTTTGTGGATGTGAATGGGGAGGCCGTGCATGGTGAATACTTGGCAATTGAATCCAGAGGATGTGATCATCCGGGAAAATGACGCGGGCGAATCCGCTTATATCATCGAATCCGGAAAAGTGGAAGTCTCCAAGATGAGCAACGGTAAAAGCGTCCATATCGCATTCCTAAGCCAAGGGGCCACGTTCGGTGAAATGAGCATGGTGGACGATCTTCCCCGCAGCGCAACGGTCAAGGCCGTGACAGAAACCGTGGTAAGAGAATTCCACCGTGACGATCTCTTCGCGGCGATGAAGGAAAGTCCCGATATCTTCGGAAAATTCCTGAAAAGCATTTTCGAAAGACTCCGGGAGGCCAATACCCTTATTGCCAATATTGATCCGGATGCCAAAAGCCCGGCCCGTTTGGCCAATTTAAGAGACCCGGGCAGCAAGACGGAGGTTTTCTCTATTGAAGGAATGACACCCAGGGCCATTGCGTCCATCAGCAACAACCCCTTTGTCATTAAAACCTTTCCACTCAAAGTCGGTAGAAAAAGCAGTGATCCATTTCTTTACAACCATTTTGAAATCGAAGACACCGACCCGGCACAAATCGCCAGGCACCATGTCAGCATCGTTTGGGATCAAGGAAAAATTGGCGTTCTAGATAGGGGAAGCGAACACGGAGCCTTGGTAGACGGCACAAGAATCGGTGGAAAAGCAGGCC
>JAYSRH010000254.1:0-3882 GCA_043721115.1 Fibrobacteria bacterium
ACCACCAAGGGCGTGCTCCCCGATCCGAACAGAGCTCCGAAGCCAAGTCCGAACAGAATAATCGCAACCATGATCACCATTTGCGTTATCCGACGGCCATACTTATCCGCCAACCAACTGGCAACGGGAATGGTTAGTCCGAAAAAAACTACGCCGAACATCTGCATCAGTAAAAATGAATTGCGGGAATAACCCAAGGATTTCGTTCCCCAGGTCAAGGTGAATACCGTCATCAAGTAAAAGTTCACGAATACCGTCAAGGCCAGCATAGTTCCCAAGACTATAGTCGATCCGTGGGATTTGAAGAGTTCCAGAATAGGCATGCTTACGCGTTCCTGTTTTTCCATGGACTTCCGAAATACGGGTGTTTCCTCCAAACGTAGACGCACATAGAGTCCGACCAAAACCAGCAAGGCGCTGGCTAGAAAAGGAATGCGCCAACCGAATGCGAAAAATTGAGCGTCACTTAGGAATCGGCTGAGCGCCAGAAAGATTCCGTTTGAAAGAATGAAACCGATGGGTGCTCCCAATTGCGGAAACATACCGTACCATGCGCGTTTCCCTGGTGGAGCATTTTCGGTAGCCAAAAGAACCGCACCGCCCCATTCTCCTCCCAATCCTAAGCCTTGTCCAAAACGACATAGGGCCAATAGGGTCGGGGCCCATATTCCAATCTGATCATAGGCGGGCAATAAACCGATAACCACGGTGGATAGACCCATGGTAAGTAGCGCTGCTACTAAGGTTGCTTTGCGGCCAACACGATCGCCGAAATGACCGAACAAGGCTGAGCCCACCGGGCGGGCAAAGAAGGCGAGAGCGAAGGTTGCCAGTGATTGCAAGGTTGCCGTGGTGGGGTCGGATTTGGGAAAGAACAAATGTGGAAAAACCAGGACGGCGGCGGTGGCATAGATGTAGAAGTCGAAGAATTCAATGGCCGTGCCAATCAGGCTGGCGAATAGGATATGCACGGGAGAATTAGATCTTGTGGTCATTTAATAAGGTTAGGAAATCTAATGGGTGATAAAGGGGCTTGAAACGCCTTCCCCTTCTCTTCCACTGAAGAGGAGTAAACTTCTTCAGTGTGATCTGCGACCAAAAATACGGACTGCTTGGTGCACAATCGACATGGTCTAATTTTTGCTCCATACGATTCAGTATGAGTAGCTCAGCCATTTATCTCTATTCCTTGCTCCTAATAGATCAGAAATTGACCGGTTGCTTCAAATTTTTCAAATTAAACAAGAGGTTACATGAGAAACAGTTTTGGGATTAAACCCATCGTATTTGGCACTGCTCTCACGATTCTTGCGACAGCGGTAAATTCAGCCCCTAAGAATGTGTTGCATTATACGAAAACGGGTTATTTTGTGCATACTTTTGGAGTTCTGGGCTGCACCACAGCATTAGACGATTTGGCAGCAAAATATCATTTCACCGTCAAACATTCTAGTAATCCTAATGATTTGCTCAATCTGAGGCTCTATGACTTAGTCGTGTATGATAATAATTCTGATGCAGGTGCCGTTAACAATACAGTAATCACCGCGCCTCAACAGGCCCTTATGGACTATATGAATAACGGTGGAAAATACCTAGGAATTCACGGTGCAATTGACCATCGAGATCAATGGAATTGGTATGATAGTGCTTTGTACAGTGGCGCTAAACTCGAATCCCATTTGAATCGTGTTGGGTTCGATGTTTTTACGGATACCTCGACCGAAACCAAGAAAGATCTTGCACTAGGCCGAATGTGGGATTATTGCAAAGACAGTCTGAATATGGCCAAAGACGTTGTTCATTATTCTTCAGAAATTTCCTACTTCGATTCTGATGTACGCGGTAAACCCAACGTGGTTGTCTTTCAAGAATTGCGCGGCGAAACCGCCAAAAATAAAATTCGGCAAAGTTTCAGCTGGATCAAATCGATGCCGAATGGCGGAAAAATGATGTATTCCGCCCTGGGCCATAGCACTGAAGAGTGGACGGAAAACAATGCATGGTTAACGAAGGCGACATGGGCCTATATGAAGTACTTAGTTGGAGACTTTAACCAACCGGTTGCGATCCTCAAACAGAAAATTTCAACTACGGGATCTTTTGTTGAAATTAATACGGCAAAAAGCCATAGCTTTCTAATCCGTGATGTGGGCGGTAAATGGATCGCAAGTGGAAAGGCTTCCGCTCAGAGTGAGTTTAAACTAAATGAAGGCCTGTACTTTGTAACGGTTCATTCAGCTGGTTCAGTTCTTACCAAACGCATATTCATACACTAGATTAAAACCCGTCCTGAAAGGTCCGCTCACGCGTTATTTTGGGACCTGGGACGATGCTTCCCGAGGCAGCATCCCCATCCATTGGCCAATCTTCAATTTCGGTTTCATTCTTTATCACTCTGTTTCGATTTCAGTTTGATCAGTTCAAAATGTATTGAATAAATTTCAAAATATTGAATGGTTAGGCTAAAGGCGACGATGTTCAAGCGCTGCGTGGAGCAAATGCTTCCACACGTGGGCTGAGATTTCCAGCCACAGCCTTTATTCAATTTACTCGATTGTCAATTTGACAAATACGTGAGGCGGGAAACGGCTATTTTTTCTTCGATAAGCTAGTTTTCGACTTTAACCAGATTCATTTCTTGGCTCAGGCTTTGTCTTTTTGGCAAAGGATAAGTGTAGTAGGCTGGGTATACTATGCCTATTATGGAGACACATGTTCATTGAAACCCGTTCTCTAAATACCCATCCCCGTTACCCCTGGAAGGCCATCACATGAATTTGAATAGGAGTCCACATGCTCAGTAAATCACAGGCGAAAGCCTTTTTTTTCGGAGGCACCGCCATATTCGGCGCCATCTTCATCGCCCTTACCGTGGATTCGATGAAACAAGTTCCCGCCCGGACCCATGAAGACAAGATGACGGCCCAGGTCGTAAGCGGTAAAAAGATTTGGGAGAAAAACAATTGCATGGGCTGCCACACTCTTTTCGGTGAAGGCGCCTATTATGCTCCCGAGCTGACCAAAGTCTACGACCGACGTGGTGAGCCCTGGCTAAAGGTTTTCCTAAAGGATCCGGAGGCCATGTTCCCCGGACAAAGGAAAATGGTCAACTATCATTTCAATGATACCCAGATTGAGGACGTCATCGCTTTCTTGAAATGGTGCGGTCAAGTGGATCTCAATGGTTTTCCGGCCAAACCACCCTTGCGGGACTTATTAAGCAAGCCCGTGAGCGAAGCGGTCGCCCACCCGGTTAGCACCAAACCCCAGCCCGCCATCTTTCAGGCCCTATGCACGGCCTGTCATTCCCTGGGCGGACAAGGCGGTAAAGTCGGTCCCGCCCTGGATTCGGTTTTTGCACGCAAAACCAGAGACGAAATGGTCGTATGGATCACCGACCCTGCCAAGGTCAAACCCGGTACACTGATGCCCAAACTGCCTTTGGCTCCGGAACAAATCGACAGCCTAGCCGACTATCTCTCATCCTTCGGAGGTGCCCAATGAAATTCAAATCGCAACAAATAGCTTACTGGTATTTCGCAACCGCCTTGCTTTTATTCAGCTTGCAAATCGTCTATGGTTTCATCATGGCCTTCGCGCATATTGGGTACGATGTCTTGCATCCCTGGATTGCCTTCAATACGGCCCGCGCCGTGCATACCAACCTGCTGGTGGTCTGGTTGATTACCGGATTCATGGGGTCAGCCTATTTCATGATTCCAGAGGAAAGCGACAGGGAACTCTGGTCGCCGAAGCTGGCCATTGTGCAATTGATCGCCTTGATTATTGTGGGCGTAACTGCCGTGATCGGATTCCACCTCAACTGGTGGGAAGGTCGGAAATTTTTGGAAATCCCCCGGCCCTTGGATTACCTCGTCG
>JAYSRH010000255.1:0-10344 GCA_043721115.1 Fibrobacteria bacterium
AAAAAATCAGTCTTTTCCATATAGTCTTGGTAGGATAGGGGAGTGAGGTTTTTCCATTTTGCATCTCCCCCCAATTCATCTACCAGCAAGAGCCGTTCGTTTCCACTTTGGTTAAGCCGCCAAGCCAGCGCGCTGCCTATAAATCCGGCCGCTCCGGTAATTATCGTCATTGGACCTTTTGGAAGCATTGCGTCTCCTGATTGAACCGGGCTCCATCAACAAGTATTGCTATTTTCCGGCGCGAGGACAAGGGTACTATGACTAGGAAAGAAAAAGCCGTGTTCATTCAAAAGCACCTGGAACAACTGTATCCCAATCCTCCCATTCCGCTTTTGCATACCAGTCCATACACCCTATGCATTGCTGTATTGCTTTCGGCACAGGCGACGGATAAATCCGTCAATCTCGCCACTCCCGGTCTATTTAAATTGGCGGATACACCGTTGGCCATGTCCAAGTTGACTCCGGAAAAAATCCAGACTTTTATTAAAACGATCGGGCTTTCGAAAACCAAAAGTCGAAATATTTGGAATCTTTCCCGAATACTTCTTGAAAAATATGAAGGTACACTTCCCTCCACTTTGGCGGAGCTGGAGTCTCTACCAGGAGTGGGCCATAAAACAGCCTCCGTAGTCCTGTCACAAGCATTTGGGCAACCGGCATTTGCCGTGGACACGCATATCCATCGGCTGGCCGGGCGTTGGGGCTTGTCGAAAGGTAAAACTGTTGAAGAAACCGAAAAGGATTTGAAGAAAATTTTTCCTGTTTCCATTTGGTCGAAATTGCATTTACAAATGATCTATTATGGGCGAGAATATTGCCCGGCGCGTGGGCATGATCTGGGTCGCTGTGAATTATGCAAAAAATTTGCCACCGGTGGGGCGGGTAAATCAAGGTTAAGGAGTAACGAGTATGCAAGCTAATCATCCATGGACATTCTTCCGGGCCGGGGGCTCCTTTCAAGTCAAACTGGAATCTGGTGCGGATTTAATGAATTTAGATTCGCTTGATCAAAAACTTTGGGTCGCGCTTGCTTGTCCAACCAGTGGCTTGGAAATTAGCGCCCGCACTCTTTCCCTGATTGATAGCGATAAGGACGGACGGGTTCGAGCGGTTGAATTGATTGCTGCGGTAAAATTTGCGGGCGAAAACCTTAAGAATCCGGATGATTTGCTAAAGGGCGATTCAGTTTTGCCTTTGGCTGCTATCAAGGACTCGTCTCCAGAGGGAAAAGCCCTCTTGGCTTCAGCCCGGCAGATCCTAAAAAATATTGGAAAGGCAGATGCTGAGGGGATTTCCATTGAGGATGTTTCCGATACCGCAGGTATCTTTCGTGATACGGCCTTTAATGGCGATGGGGTGATCACAGAGCTGTCGACGTCAGATGCAGCTACACGAGCCATCCTACTTGAAATTCGTTTGTGTATGGGTGAAGAGGCAGACTTGTCCGGAAAAATGGGCATTGGGTCCGAAAAAATAGAAGCCTTTTTCACTGAGGCAAAAGCATACGGTGACTGGCAGACAAAAGGTCAGGCTGATGCCAAAAGTATTTTTCCTTTGGGTTTTGAAAAAACGGCAAATGCTGTTTCCATTCTGTTAGCGATCAAACCAAAATTGGATGATTATTTCAGCCGATGCCGTTTGGCCCAATTTGATACACGTGCATTGCAAATGATCAATGGTAGGGAAGAGGCCTATACGCAAATTTTGGCCCAGGACTTGAGTCTTTCCGCCAGCGAACTATCCGCTTTCCCTTTGGCGAAAATTGCTTCTGATGGAGCGCTACATCTCTCGGGACCATTCAATCCCGCCCATGCTGCAACTCTGGAAAAGTTTATTGCAGCGGTAGTGGTACCCGTTCTCGGTAGATTGAATGTCCTAACCGAACAGGATTGGCAATTGGTGCAAGCCAAACTCGCGCCCTATCAAGCGTGGAAAGCTGAAAAGCCTGGCCAACGCATGGACCTTTTAGGGAAAAACCGAGTTGAAGAAATACTTTCGTCCGATTTGGAAAGTAAGTTGAAAGACTTGGTGCACATGGACAAAGCATTGGAAGCGGAAACTGCTGGAATCGAACGTGTGGAACGGTTGGTGTGCTATTACCGCGACATCGCCCTATTGTGCGCCAACTTTGTCAATTTCAAAAATTTCTACGACGGCTCGAACCCGTCCGTATTTCAATGTGGAACTTTATTTTTAGACCAAAGAGCTTGTCATTTATGTTTGCGCGTGGAAGATCCCGCGAAGCATGCTTCGATGGCTGGATTGGCGGGAGCCTATCTCGCCTATTTGGATTGTCAGCGCAAGGGCACGGTTGAAAAAATGCAAATCGTTGCTGCCTTTACCGCGGGAGATAGCGATAATTTGATGCTTGGCCGAAATGGGGTGTTCTATGATCGTAAGGGCCAGGATTGGGATGCCACTATAATTAGGATTGTGGACAATCCAATTAGCATAGGTCAAGCAATATGGTCGCCGTACAAAAAATTTGCGCGTTTTCTGGAGGAGCAAGTCAATAAACGTGCCGCCGCAGCGGATGCGGTGGCGCATAACAAATTAACGGTTACCGCGGAAAATGTCGTTAATGCCGATAAGACCAAGCCCTCCGAGCCGAAAAAAATCGACGTGGGTACAGTAGCGGCAATTGGTGTTGCGGCGGGAGCCATTGGAACTTTTTTTACGGCATTGATTGGATACAGCACGGGAATTTTCAAACAAGGCGCGCTCCCAACACTTGGCGCAATAATCGGGGTACTGCTGCTGATATCCGCTCCTTCAGTAGTTATGGCATATATGAAACTGCGCAAGCGAAACTTAGGTCCGATACTAGATGCGAATGGATGGGCCGTTAATGCTAAAGCTAAAATTAATGTTCCCTTTGGATCGAACCTTACCAGCGTTGCCAAGCTTCCTAAGGGATCCAAACGCGATTCAAGTGATAGATATGCCGAAAGGCGAATTCCCTGGAAACGCTTGCTATTAGCCTTGGTAATAATTTACGGTTTCAAGCAATGGGTTGCAGGTTCCTTTGACCGCATACTTCCGGTAGAGGCGCGGCCATCGTCGTTATTTTTTCGTTTTTATTGACTCTCTAAGATTAGTTTGGATGTTTGTACAGTCTTTCCTGATTTCGCTTGTAGGATAAAAGTTCCGGTTCTTCCTGCGCCTTTCCACTCTGCCTGAAACGCATTTCCGAATTTGACGCCAGGAACCAAAGCGAGCTGTTTTCCCGTCAAGTCCAGAATTTGGAAGTGGGCAAAATTCCCCAATCCTGGAGCCGAAAATAAAAAGCGGGTGACACCATTTGCTTGGCTCACTGCTAGCTTACTTCCATTAAGCTTTTGCGCTAGCATGGGCTTAATCCCGGAAACCACTGCTTTTAGAATTTCCTCCAAGCTTGCAGAATCAAGATTGGCACCAGACATCGCTATCTTTGCGTCCGAATTCACGGATGGAATGGCATTGGCAATTCCGGTGTTGCCCGCTTGACCAGGATTACTAGGCATGTCCGTCCACAGTTCAGCGCCTGGTTCCAGAGCCAATAGACTCATCTGGCGGTTCACCACATGGTATGCGCGCCCAAGCTTCTGCATTGCGATGAGGTTGTCACTGCCTGCATCTCTACCCCAAGCCTCCGTCTGTTGATTGGCCCAGAGGGACGCACCAATGTAACCGGCTCCCGACCGGAAGGGAAGGTCTGTCGTGAAGAGTTCAGAAAATTTGAGTCCCCCCCAAGTTCCTGTCAGCTCCATGGACAATTTGCCACCCGCATGGAATTGGCCAGCTAGGCGTACGAAGCTGCTTTCCGGGGCTTTCCAGTAATAAAGCGTGGAAATTTCCGTCGTCCGGACTGCGGGATCAACCATTAACATTGGACCACCTTTAATGGCTATTGGACCACCGGAATATAAATTTTCCTGTAGGACCACTAAACTGTCTATTGTTACGCCAGAAGTCTTCACGGAAAGATTTGTAACACCGTAAGCATCGGAACGCAGTGCCCCAAAAAGCGGGGGCATGTACCACTCGAGGTTAGGTGCTATTAAGGGATCAACGGGCGTGGTGGCAATTCCTCCAACCCCTTTGCATCCAAAACAACTTGGGTAAGGTGAATACATCCATCCGTACATTCCACCAAGCTGATAGCCTCCGGTGGCTTGCGCGATGGTGTTGAGTCGATAATTGTTCCAAAATCCAAATAGCACGATATTAGCACCATTTAAAGTGGCGATCAGATCATCCGCGAGTCTTTGCTGAGCATCTTCAAAGGCTTCATTATTGATTATCAAAGCTACGCTTCGGGTGCTGGACTGGCCGCGACTTCTTGCAAAAGCGCCAAGCGCCAACTTGGAATCCGCAAGTGAAGTGGGCTTCCAGGATTTAAGGGCCATATAGGCCTTATTTAAATTGGCCGCAGTCATCGAGACCGCGCTGGGGAATAAGAAAGTAATGTGTCCATTTCCATCCGAAAAACCCAGGTTGCCGGTGTATGGGCTCTGGGCGTAAACCTTTAGGGCCAGCAGGGCAAGTTTGCGGGCACGATCCGGGGTGAGGGAATCAGACGCGGCGACATCGAGCAGGATATTCCTTTCCATAGGTTCAGATTCAATTTTTAATGATTTGAAATCCAACAAGGCTTTGACACCAAAAAAGGAAGAGCCGGACTTTTCAGCTACCCATGGATCCAGGCACCCATAACACATAGTTGCAGGCGAAGAAATAATTCCTTCCTTCAACTCAAGAAGTGCGTTGGCGTGTAGGTTTAAAGGAACCACGCTGATGATACCGCTTCCAAGTCCTTCCCATGTGAGCGTATAGGATTTTCCATCCTTGGATACGGCATTTAAGTTGAAAGCATCGAGGGTGCGTTTTGGCCAGGCAGTGTTGTCTGCGATGAATGGGGAATAGACACTTGCCAGGCTGCTGACAATCGGCAATGTCGTGCTGAAAAGAGCCCCGTTGTTTTCCATTCCCTGCACAAAGGTGATTTCGATCTTTCGGGTAGAACCACTTTTATTTGGAAAGATGCGCAAGGAATAAGATCCATTGCCCCACGTTTCGATCAGAGCAGGATCGCGGCGTCGCTTGACGATAGCCTCGTATTGTGCAGAAGCCAGTGCTCGGTCTTGTAAGGCTGCCTTCACTTTGATATCGCCAACCCAAAGGCTCATGTCCGTAATGGCTGTATTGTCTTGCGCTTGAAACCAGGAGGTAGTTTCCAGGCTGTCGAGATACAGTGTTTGGCTCGGTAAGCCGTTCCAGGTTTGGGTCATGCCTTGACTTGGCGTGTACTCGATAGTGGCAACAGTGGTAACAATGCCTCGATCGATTTCCAAGTTCACATTTACAGCATTAATCTTGGTTTCAATCGATGCCCAAGGCTGGCCCACTTTTACGGTTTGCGTGTTGAAATTGCTTAAATCCAAATTTGCCTGTGCAAGGCTTGTGCATAAAAGGGCGGAGGCCACTCCAAGCATTCCTGTACGCATCATGTTAAGCTCCTTAGGTTACTATAAAAATGTAGTGTAATCTTAATAATATTATAGCTGATAAGTTGATTTTAAGCAACTTATAATCCATAAAAATGAATAATATGTAGTGTATAAATTAAATTTATCTTCCATATTCAATCCATTCGGTTCAAAAAATGGTGATAAATGGGCAAGCTCAGGAAAATACTTGGGGTTTTTAGGGTTAGCGTCCGGGGGTTGACTATTTTTGTTTAGAGAGGAAATCCAAATTGATGAGTAAAAATCCAAATCGAAAACTTTTTGCCTTTCTGCCCATTATCCTTTTCCTTTGGGGCGGACTGGTGCCCATTCATGCTGTGTTACTGGCAGATTCCGTTACGTCCAGTCGGACACTGCAACAAGTGGCAAACACCATTCAAAGCTCAACCGATACTGGGGTCTTTCAAATCTCTTTTTCTACTTATAAAAATATCAACCAGTTTAAGCTGGATGCCCCTACCGCAAGAATCGACTCACTAATCTTCCAGCGCACTCCAAAGCAGGAATCCGACTCTGCAATTAATGTCGATGCGACTCTGTTTGATATTAAGGCCACAAAGGGGACGGTGGTTCTCCGGGGGTTGGCCTTTAACCTGACAAAACCGAAATCGGTCCTCATCGCAGGCTCCGAACTTGGCAAGGAAAACCTGCACCTGGTCATTGATTCCTGTTTCATCTATGCGGACACTTTGGATGGTGTTTTCTTAAGTTGGGCCGCCGGAAATGCCGGTACCATTGAAATTCGTCATAGCTTTTTTGTTTCCAAGACCGGGACTGTGTTGACGAAGCTTTCTCTATCGGGCGGAAAAGTTGTACTACAAAACAACTTATTCAATTTTCCCGGTGTCCTTGCGCCTACAGTTGCATTGAATGCGGATATTAAGTCCAATACCTTTAATCGTACCCAACTGAGTCTCTTGGGTGATCTTTCCTTCGGCATACCCACCTTCAATTTTTCCAGAAATTTTATCGCACACCATGGAAATGCTTCTGCGATTGGCAGCCCAAATTATTGGTTTGGCTCCTTTTCTGGAATGGCAAATTCTGAGGCAACGATTTTAAATAATCGAATTTACAATACCTGGAAGGGCTTTAATTTGCTGGATAACGTGCCTTTCACAAACAATATAACCAACCAGTTCCTGGATACTCTTCCAGGAAAACGTTCAACAGAGCTTTGGGATTGGTATACGACTATAGATTCCATAGCAGGATTTTCGAGTGGTACAAGCGCTAGAAAGATTGCCTATAACGTATTTCCCGATTCAATAACTTTTCCCTGGACAGGACCGTCGCTTACCGGCAAAGTTTTTTTCAAATCCGCCCTCTTTCCCAGGCAGATGGCGCCTTCTACAAATTCAAAACCAATCCTTTCCAATTTGACAATCCTAGCCAACCCCACCCTCAGATTTTTTCAACCCGCTGCCGGCCCCGTGCACTTTGGTCCATTTCAGGTGGACAGTATTTCTGTGGCCGTGAAACCCAGTAGCGGACATCCTGTTCTGTTGGCAAGCGACTCTTCTACCGGTGTGTACAAGCCTCAGCCCCCGCATAGTTATGATTCGAATGTTCCGGTTAGCATGTTCACGAATACTCTAGCTTCCGCTCGCTATTTTTTCCTTAGTTTTTTGGGCAATACGGCGCGTGGAATAAACATCACGCCAACGACTACTGGGAAGGATGATTCCCTCGTTTTCGAAAAGGTGGATTCTGCAGGGTATACTACCGTTGGTTTAAATGGTTATTGCACCATGTGTACAAACGATCTTCGCTACCTTAAGCGTAATATCCGTTTTCGAACCACCGCAACTTTAAAAGATTCTTTGACTTTTGGCCTAAAGGACACCCTTCCTCCCTTTCGTTCAGAAAGTCTCTTCTGGATGTTGGAGAAGCCCTTTCACTTGATAAAAGCCCAGAAAACCTCCGGACCAAATAGGAAAGTCTATGCAAAAATTTTGGCAGATAGTTCTTTCGATGCCTTTTTGGTGGAAAAGCTCTCTGTTCCGAAAGGTGGCGTGACCTTTACTGTGCCGGATGGTACGGTGCGTGCAGAGGCCGATTCTGGCTACCAGATCACCTTGGACAGTCTTGCTGCCATTGATAAAATCCATTATGGCCAAAGCACACACGCCTATGGTTATTCTGCGCAAGGACGGCTTCCGGGTGATTCAGTGACTTTACATTTAAAATGGAAACCGGATCAGGAAGCATTCCAAGATTCACTAGGAACGATTAAACCACTTTCCCTGGTACCGGATACTGCCGGTTTTGTCAAGATCGCCTTAAAACCCAGTGACACGGGCAAAACCTATTTTCTGGCTGTGAAGTACAATATCTTGGCGGATAGCCTCTACAATGGCCCAATTGAAGGTGGCGTGATTTTGACGAATTTCACATCCTCCACCGCAGCGAAATCAAAATTTGTGGACCTTTCTTCCACCATCCAAAACAACACCTGGAAATATCATGACACTGCTTTTAAGAGTTCACGTTTCCTGGCCGGAAAAGAATTTAAAACGAATGGCGCGAATCCGAAGCAACCCTGGGATATGACCTTTACCGTAAACGGTGCAACCCATCGCGACTCGGTGGAGGCTTGGTGGTCAGATGGTAAGGCCTGGACTCAAATTATTTCACCAAAACCTGTTTTTCTAACTGGTTCCAGCTCTAATTTTCAGGTTAAGAATATCCCTGATAGTGCGCGTTATATCGTTGCTGTGGAACGTCTACCACCACCCGAAACCTACGTCAGCGACACAGTTTCCTGGGCCAATAATATTTTACATGTTACAGTAGCCTACAAAGGAGATTCACTAAACAAGTCCATCGATCAATACTGCGTGGAATTGAAGTCCATCGATCAAAACGGCCAAACGGTTGTTCCTGCCTGTGATCCAAAACCTATTGGGACACCCGCAGATATTAAGTTGAATGCGAATACAGCCTATATATACCTGATACAATATTTTTCCAAAGGAGTGAGATACGGTATCCCTTCGTACCAGACTTTGGAAGGGCCTTCCTGGGATCGCAGCATTGTTCTTCCACCTGCACTTAGTCTCCAGCCTAAGAATTTTTGGCATTTGGTCGGATTTCCATTTGCGGGCACACTGGCCAAGTCAATCGTAAAGGACGAAACGATACCAATTGCCAAAGATATCCTGGATACCATCGTGGTCATGCATATCGAGAATGCGAATGGCAAACAAAAAGTCGAGACCTTGAAGGGATGGAATGAAGTGGGATTTAATTCTGGTGATGCTTTTCTGATGGGCGGGACCCAAGCCTTTAATTTGAAAATGAATCCTGAGGCCAAATTCCTTCCGCTGGGGGTTGTGAGAATGCCTTTGGATTCCGGTTGGCATTTCCTCGCTAATCCTTTTCCAACCACATTGAAAACGAATAAAATCAGATCTGTAAAATGGGGTGCAGCACGGTTCTGGAAACTGGTCCCACCTGCTACCGATAGTTCGCAGCCGTATAGGTGGGATACCACGGGGTCACTCAAGGCTTTTTCCGGGTATGCGTATCACACTCGCACCAACGACACCTTAATATTCGATCTTTTCGCGGATAGCGTGCCTCCTAATCCTTTGCCTAAAATTTCAAGTTGGCCAACGCTGATAAAAGTGGCGGTACTTATGCCAACGACTTCCTCGCAAATGTATTTGACAACACAATCCTCAGAGCAGAGCATTCCCTATTTTCCCGCGCCTGGTGCAGGAGTTGAATTGCGGCTAGGTGGTGGACAAGGTTTCTTGCTGAAAGCCATTCCCAATTTGCAAGCGATGGATGAACCTCTCACCATTCGCGCAATGCAGGATGGCTATGCAGCGTTTTCAGTGGGACTTTCGGCGGAATTACTTTACGCCGCAAATGTCCGAATCCGTCTGATTGATTTAGGTACCGGGAAAGTCTATGCAGAACCTGAGCTTGCAGATTTGCCTTTATTCAAAGGCAGTCATAATTATCGCCTCCTAATGGGTACCGCAGCTTTTGTGGAAGAAAGGGTTACTGGATTTTTAAACGAGATACCCCAATCCATCGGCTTGTCCCAAAATTATCCGAATCCAACGCGAGGCGTTACACGTTTCCTTTTCGCATGGCCAGCCATACAATCGCAGGAGCGACATGCCGTCTTACAAATTTTGGATACGCGCGGCCGTGAATTGCACAAAGTACCCTTAGAGCACATCCAAGTGGGTCGGCAGGAATTGACCTTGGACTTTAAAAATTGGAAACCGGGTATTTATTTGTACCGTCTGACCGTTTTTGGCGATGGGCGTACAACGCATTTGCAAAAGAGGATGTTGATCGCACCATGAAAAAAAAGACTGGATTTTTCTACTACGCAACATGGACTCTGTTGGCTTTTATAGGCACTCTTGGAACCGTACATGCAGCGAAGTGCTTGGAGAACAAAGACTTTTACCAGAATCTGCCTGCTGTAATCGGCAAAGAGGATCAGGTGGGCAAAGTTCCCTTTGTCCTCAAATGCGACACTATTTTTGTTCGCAGGGGCGTGACCACCGTAGTGTATCCGGGGACCATGTTATACTTTGCGAATCCTACTCTGAATAGCGTCATTAAAGTGGAAGGCACCTTACTGATAAAAGGAACCAAAAATTCCTTTGTCTCATTGAGCGGATCGTTAGATAGCACACGCAATGGCATTGAAGCAGGCAATCGCAAATGGGGCGGAATTGAAGTAGCCGAAGGTGGAAGGCTTGAAATAAATTGTGCCGGTTTTATGCAGGCTCCGACGCCGATTACCGCTTTTTCCAGTCAAGTTCTGATCGTGAATTCATGGTTCAAAGGGAGCACCGGCATTGTC
>JAYSRH010000256.1:0-3860 GCA_043721115.1 Fibrobacteria bacterium
CTTTAATACTGCCTCTGGAGCATAGATGCTAATAGCACCACATGCGGCCGTAGCGAAGTTAAAACCGTCTGCCATTAATGGGCCAGCGGACCAAATTTCTCTAAGGCGTGGAAGGATATCGTCCAAGGACTTGATCTGATTGACCGGCACTTCCGTTTCCCCGAAAATCAGGATGCCGCGGGAAAGGAGCACCTTGCGAAAATCTTCATTGTCAAAACTGATCAGGCTGCGCGAAGAATATTCCGTCGTGGTAGAATTGAAATTGTTGAAAGTCTTGACCACATGTTCATTAGCCTGGGGATAGAAGGCGGCCAGATTGCTGTCCGGGAATTGCACCAGGATTTTATGATTGTCGACGATGATGCAGGAATCGAAATTTTCGGTTATGAGACCGTTGATGGCGCGAAGGGCATTGATTTTGGAAAGTGCGGATTCTTCATGGGTAGGAATCGTGACCATGGTCAAAATGGGAAGATTGAATCGCTTCAAGGCATTACCAAGCAGCGCGATGTTGCTGCCCGTACCACCACCTAAACCTGCAGTAATCAGCACAGCCTCGGCGCCGATCAGAAATTGCTCAATGTCGGTGAGTAAATTAGGAAGGTGGGAAATGATCGCTCGCTCCCCAATATGGGGGTCTTTTCCTGCGCCATCACTGTCCGGGAGTGGAGTATACAATTTCCGGTTTTCCGGAATATTGGCCAAGTCCTTCAAATCCAGGATGGAAGTATTGATGGCCATGGAGGGATACCCATATTTGGCAAAGGTATTCGCCAAGTTACCACCGCATTGCCCTAATCCGATAACTGCTAATTTAATTCTGTTTGTCATGAGATTCCTTGCGTCGTTTGGAATGTATCAGGGACGTCATGCCCTTATCCAGGCCCAGCAATAGTGTCCAGGGTAATCTATAAATCCGGCAACCGTGCTGCCATGAAAAAAGTCGAGTGCTATGCTTCCGTCGAGGTGCTGGACTGCTTGTCCATGGCGCCAATCAGGGCATGCCAAGGCAGGGATGCGCATTTAATCCGGGAGGAATACTCCCGCACTCCCTTGAATAGCGTCAATTTTCCCAAATGATGTGCTTGGGTGTCTGTATCGAGTTCGCCCAGTACCATTTTGTGAAATTCACTGAAAAGTAAGCGGGCCTGATCGATGTGGATCCCTTTTAGGAACACAGTCATCATGGAGGCGCTGGCTTTGGATATGGCGCAGCCATTGCCTTGAAAACTTAAATCCGTAATCGTTCCGGTTTCATCCACTTGCAGGTATACGGTGATATGATCGCCGCATAATGGGTTATGGCCTTCACAAACCAAAGAGGCTTCGGGCAGAGCACGGTAGTTTCGGGGATTCTTATTGTGATCGAGAATCACCTGCTGATACAGTTCATTGGCGCGCGACATCAGGCAAACATCTCTATCACTTTTCGAATCCCGGTGGCCAAGGCATCCAGATCCGAACGTTGGTTGTACGGTCCCAGCGAGGCGCGGGCGGTGGCGGGAACTCCATACCGGTCCATGGTGGGTTGGGCGCAATGGTGTCCGGCGCGGATGGCAATGCCTTCGGCATCGAGCAAGGTTCCAATATCATGGGGGTGAATTCCAGCCAGGGTAAAAGCCAATATCGAAGCCTTATGCGGTGCCGTTCCAATGAGTTTGAGTCCGGGGATGTCCTGCAAGAGCGCTGTTCCATATTCGAGAAGGTCGTTCTCATGTGCGGCAATTCGATCGAGTCCCACCTTGTTTAAATACTCAACCGCGGCACCAAGGCCAACCACTTCTACAATGGGCGGTGTCCCAGCCTCAAACCGATACGGTGGGGCCTGGTAGGTGGTGTTGGCGAAGGTGACTTTCTGAATCATATCGCCACCGCTTTGGTACGGGGGCATTTTTTCCAACAGTGCCATTTTCCCGTAAAGGATTCCAATGCCGGTGGGGCCGAACATTTTATGTCCGGAAAAAGCAAAAAAGTCCGCGTCCAGGGCCTGCACATCCACGGCCATATGCGCGATGCTTTGGGCTCCGTCAATCAGGACCACGGCCCCGACGGCATGGGCCATTTTTATGATTTCGCCGACCGGATTAACCGTGCCTAGGGCATTGGAAATCTGGTTAACCGCCACGATACGGGTGCGGGACGTGAGCAACTTCGCATATTCGTCCATCCGCAAGGTGCCGGCATCATCTACTGGAATGACTTTGAGGACAGCGCCGGTCATGGCCGCCGCTATCTGCCAAGGTACGATGTTGGCATGATGTTCGATCTGGGACACAATGATTTCATCCCCGGATTTCAGAAATGGACGGGCAAAACTATGGGCAACCAGATTGATACTTTGCGTGGTGCCGCTGGTATAGATGATTTCCCGTTCGCTGGCGGCATGGATAAGCCCTGCAATCTGTTTGCGGGTATTTTCATAGGCTGCCGTCGCCTTTTCACTCAGCCGGTACACGCCCCTGCGCACGGTGCCGTAACTTTCCAGGTAGAATTGATGCATGGATTCGATGACCACCAAGGGCTTTTGCGTCGTGGCGGCGCTGTCGAGATAGTAAAGGGGCTGATCAGCATTCACCCGGTTAAGCAGGGGAAAATCGGATTTGATATTGAGCAGTGGCGATTTATTGTCACGCATGGATGTTTGGGCTTTCCCCGGCAATGGAAGGCAAATGCAGTTTTAATGTATCGATTAGGGCGTGATCCAAAAGGGTGCGGAAGCTGCCTGGGCTGGTTTTGTTCAGGATTTCCGCTATGAAGGCCACGGTCATGAGCGTTCGCGCCTGCGCCACGGTAAGCCCGCGTGATTCCAGATAAAATTGCTGCGCGGGGTCAAGCTTGCCAATCGTGGTGCCATGCGTGCACTTCACATCGTCGGCATGGATCATGAGTTGGGGTTTGCTGTCGGTGCGCGCCTCATCGGAAAGCATTAGGTTGTTGATCAGTTGGTTGGCATTGGTGCCTTGGGCATCTTGGGCTACAAAAATAGTGCCATCCACGCTGGACCGGGATGTACCTGCGACAACGGATTTGAAATGTTGGCGGCTGGTGCAATGGGGGACCAAGTGACGGATACGCAGAAAATTATGGCTTTGATTACGGCCCGTCAAAACCGTGGCGCCACTGACTTCTGCATCTGCACCTTCTCCTTCTAAATCGATGGCAAAACTATTGCGCATAAGCCGCGCTCCCGTATGGGCTGAGACGGCAAGTACGTGGCTGTTGCGTTCGAGACGGGCTGTCAGTTTTCGGAAGTGGAAACCTTCAGCTTGGCCTGCGGCTTTCGCCGAGGTTTGTGATTCGATTCCCGTATCTAAAAAATGCAACCTAGCTCCTTCTTCAAGGAGCAAGACGGTATGCACATTGAGCAGTGCATCCGATGTTTGATTGGCTGCCTTAGTTGCTTGATCTGCTGTCGCTGCGTGATCGGCTGCTTTGGCTGCTTGAAAATGTCGGACGAGTATGCGGCTTTCCGACAGCATTCCAGCTGCAACCACGATAAAAGAATCCGTTCTACTTCCGGATTTGCCTTCCACAGGCGAGATCACTTCGCTGGAAGCCCGTGTGCAATAGTGCAGGATTTGCAACGGGGACAGGGGAGTTGCTTTTGGGGCAATATCGATAAAGACGGGCTCGGTGGAAAAAAGCATTGCCAACGCCGCTGCGGCATCGGTTTCATCCGCAAGCACTTTAGACAATGCCTCCGAATGCTCACCATTCCATGCCTTGATTTTGAAATTTGGCCCGATGTGTGAAAGGGAAGGAACATAAATTCCATCAACCAGTACGACATAACTTTCCAGGCATTCTGGGAAAATCAGGGACTGGATTTCAGCTAAGGATGGAAGCGTCAAACCCGTATC
>JAYSRH010000257.1:0-10282 GCA_043721115.1 Fibrobacteria bacterium
GGAACCAGCCGGTATTTCTATCGAAAGCGGGCCGATGACCGAACCGGATCCGTAATCCAATTCGAGTCCCTGACAAGCAATGGCATGCGGTTGCATGGACTATATCCTTTCCAAATGGCGGTGCAAGTCTACGTTACCCGGAACAGACGCATTCGCTTCACGCCATTCAAAATTGGGCCAAACCATTTCAACTTTTAAAAGGCCTGAAGCTCCATACCAGTATTCTCCCTTGGAGAGGACAAGGCTGCTGTCTTTAACCGTTTCCAGAATGCTCCAGGTCGCCTCTGAGTGGGCGTGATAGGCAAGTGTATCCGCGGACGGCGCTAGCAACCGGTCAATCGTCAAAGGCCCCGTAGCATGCCGCGTCTGCCAACCTTCGGAAAAAACCGCAGGTAAGGCGAGATAACTAGTTGTGTCCAAAGAAGCACCCGTGGTTAGGCCATTAGCGCTAACGCCAACCTTTAGCGGATAAAATCGTGCCCCGCCTCCTGTTCCGGAAATTGAAAGTTCCAGTCCATTTCCTGAAAACCGGAGCAAGCGCTGAGCCTTTTCAATCACATTACCTGAGGGGTCCTCCGTAATTCGCAGCGATAGGACTTTAAAGCTGTCCCCGGCAATTACAGTGTCGCCTTCAAAAGTGAACATCAATCGACGTTTGGATAGGACCTGCTTATCGACTGGACTGCCGGATTCCCTTAGAGATTCAACCACATAAAAACCAACGCTGTCACCTGGTTTGAAAAGCCCTTGCAAGGCGCGAATATCCGGCGGCTTGGGAAGAATATCCCGAGTAGAGAAGAAGTCGCAGCCTACGAACAGAGTCACGGCCGCCACCCAGAATGGGTAGGATTTCCTCAGCATTTGCATAGGCAATATACCATCAAACCGGATGGCCTCCAACCATGGTTTCGGAAGGATTAATCCCTAGCTATTTGGGATTTCGGGATCAATTGGTAGGTTTTGCTCCATGCCCCACTCTTCACATGGTCCAGATGGCAGCCCGAAAACAGCAGGACCACCGATTTTGGAAATCGATATTAAAACTCCTTTTGGACGACTTCGAGGTAACATGCCTGTTCCTGGGTCCAAAATGCGACTTTCCGAACTGGCGTGGAATGTGATGGCCCTGGATGACAAGTTGGTAGGCATGGCAGTGGGGGCCGAAGCTAGGCAAGGTCGGACAGTGTCCTGCTCGAAAGGTTGCGGCGCCTGCTGCCGTCAAGCTGTACCCGTTTCCCCTGCTGAGGCGTGGATGCTGGCCGATGTCGTAGCAGCCTTGCCGGCTGCCCGTAAAACGGAAGTACTTGCCCGGTTTGCTGCCGCGTGGGAGCGGCTGCATGCTGAGGGATTCGCGCAGCGCTCGCTTTCCAATACCGCCTCTGAAAACGATGTGCTTCGCTTGGGCCTGGATTATTTTCGTCTGGGAATACCCTGCCCATTTCTGGAAGACGAATCTTGCTCCATCCATGCCAATCGGCCATCCGCCTGTCGGGAATTTTTGGTTACCTCACCGGCAGCCAACTGTGGCAAGCCAGATGAACTGCCAACCCAAGCCGTGCCCTTAGCGGCAGGCTTAACCGAAGCTCTTTCCAAATTGTCCGCCCTGGTTTTAAAAGCCCAGCCTCAAGTTATTCCTATGACATTGGCCCTGGCCTGGGCCAATGACCATCATGAGGAAGGCCAAGGCCGCTACGATGGCGCCTTTCTTCTGACTGCCCTGGTTGAATTCCTAAGCAATCCCGGCCCGCAAGGTCCAAACGAGCCTTCCAACATCCCTTAAATCCCCATCTTGTTAGATTTAAGGATATGAGCGTCAAAACGGCCATGTTCACGGTTATTTTCGTGCTCGCGGCAGGCATGGTCATCACCTTGCTTGTCTTTTGGAATGTCTATATCATTTCCGATTACCATACCATTAGGGAGCTCTATACAGTGACCCATGGGGATCCAAATGTACCTGCCAAGGGGCGATGGACCGTCCTGACGATCGGGATTACCTTTTTATCCTTGGTGCTGGTGACGCTATCCATCTTTTTCGTCACATTCCTACGCGGGGCGCGGTTCAAAAAACAGCAGAAAGATTTTGTAAACATGATGACCCATGAGCTGAAATTGCCCATGGCTTCCATTCAAATGTTTGCGCAAACCATGGTGGAAAAAGAGGTGGGATCGGTGGAACGCGCCCACTTCTTGGAATGCATTCTAAACGACTGCACCCGTTTGAATTTGCTATTAACCCATCTTCTCAAATCGCAGCAAATCGAAAGAGGTGCGCTTCCCATTGAACGACACGAAATGGACCTGCGGGAATTTCTGAAGGAATTCGCACGTAAATGGCCCCGCCCCCTTCAATTGCAGGCAAATGAAGACGCTCCGGTCGTGGCTCAGGTGGATCCAATTTTGCTCGATCTGGCCCTGACCAATCTGGTAAATAATGCCGAGAAATATGGAAAGGGCAGCATTCCCTCGCTGGATTTGAAAGTGGATGAAGCCGAGGTGCATATTAGCGTATGCGACAAAGGATTGCCTATCCCCAAAAAGTACGCGAAGAAGATTTTCCGCAGATTTTTTCGGATACCGACGCGGGATACCCGTCGCCAAAATGGAGTAGGTTTGGGTCTGTTTATTGTCAAGACCATCATGCGGGAACACAAAGGGACCGTGCAGCTCATATCTGGAATTCCGGAAGGGGAAGCTGGAAAAGGCAATTGCTTTACCATGAGTTTTCCGAGGTCAACGTGAAACGAATTCTGCTCATCGAGGACGATCGAAACATGGCTATCGGTTTGGAATTTAACCTTAAGGCAGAAGGTTTCGAGGTCACTCATTGTGCGGACGGAGAATCCGGCCTTGCCATGTTTTCCGAAAAGGATTTTGACCTCTTGGTTCTCGACTGGATGTTACCAGGAGCGGATGGGATGGAGGTCCTGCGCAAGTTACGCATGACGAATGTTGCCGTTCCCGTCCTCTTGCTCACCGCCAGGGATTCAAAGGAAGACATTGTTGAAGGGCTTAATAGCGGCGCCGATGATTACCTCACCAAACCGTTTGACATCAATGTTCTGGTCGCCCGCATCCGATCGTTACTCCGAAGCCGCGATTGGCTGAGTCAGAAGGACTCCGGAGTGGAAGCGCGTTTTGGCGCCACCCATATCAATTTCGAAAACTTTGAAGCCACCATAGGTGATAAAAAGGTGCGCCTGAGTTATAAAGAAGCCATGATCATGAAATTGTTCTGGGAGCGCAGAAACCAGGTGGTGACTCGTGAAGAACTTTTGCAAAAAGTATGGGGCATTGAAACCTACATGCAAAGCCGAACCGTCGACAACCACATTGTCCAGTTGCGGAAAATCTTTGAACAGAACCCTAAAAATCCCAAGCTGATTTTGTCCATTCACGGTTCCGGTTACAAATTTGTAGGCGGATGAATTTCACCCTTGAAAACAGGAGTTAGCCTGAAACCCTTCCGAGATTTAATTTCAAATCGCTGGCTATTCCTATGCCTCATCTTCTTGGCGTTTCCCAAACACATCCAAGCAGGCCAATGCGGCACTGCCTTGTTATTTGACCAAGGCAGAAAACAGCCTCGGGTAAGCTTTAAATCGGGAAATCTGAATCGCATCTCGGCCATCGACACCCGGGCTCGCACCCTCGAGACCGAACACTTTCTAATCCATTATTCGCTTCATGGTTTGTATAAGGTGCGCACCGGTCCTGAGGACGTAGTACTCACCCAGGCCTCAGACTCGCTATACAGTTTGCTGGCCGCCCTTCCCGAAGCCAAACGGGATTCGGCAGTGTATGCTCGACTAGATGTGGCGGGCGCACCGCATCCGGCATATATCCTAAAAGTCAGGGAGTACTTTGAGGCTGCCTGGAATTCCTATGTAGTCAATTTGGGAATGAAAGCCCCGGCATCGACCATCGCTTCAACTTACTATAAGGTATCCAGGCTGTTACCTAAAAAATTCCCTGTGGATATTGTTGATCTAGGGACGGCCAATCGACTCTACTCTGGTGAAATTTATGCCGTTACGAATCCCCCGGAAAGTCTTTCCATCACTTTTGAAAACGATTTCCTCTGGTATACCAATTTGGATAGCTCCGGACGCATTGTGGGCCGAAGCATCAAAAGCCAGGTCTCCGGTACAGTTATTCACGATTATGCGGTGGAATGGGAATTAGGCGTAAAGGTTACGGCTTATCACGAGTTTTACCATGCTATCCAATTCACATACAATCCGGGTGTGACTGATTATCATGCCTGGTACGAGATTTCAGCAGTAGGCATGGAGGAGCGCAACGCACCTGAAGTCAATGACTATTTCCAATACCTTCCCTGCATACTTAATAACCATGAGCGCGTAGCCTTAACCACCTTATCGGCAGGACCTTGCACGCACAGTCCCGTGTACGGCAATGGGATATTTCATGTTTTCCTAAGCCAAACCCTTGACAAATATTTCGATGTCAAAGTTTGGGAAGAATTGGCCAGCAATAAGGATGATCTCCCGAAAGGTCTGGAAAATACGTTTCTCAAATATGGCAAGACTATGACGGAACTTTATCCGGACTATGCCACCCAACTGCTTTTCAGCGGTAGACGCTTTCACCCTCCAGTTAGTTTATTTTCGTCGGACATCCCGCTTTGGACAAACCTCGCGACCGATTCACTGGACATGAGTAAAACCATGGCATACAGACTTCTTGAGTTACCGCCGCTAACATTTATGGTTTTAAAAGTGACTTGGGACAATGCTTCCGTGATAAAGGTATTACAAACTAAGGGCCTGAGCGGCCTCAAAGGCATCACGCGAATTCATACGAACAGCGATAGTACAGTAGTGGAACAAATACTGGATGCTCAAATCACCTTAGGACCACCCCGACCAGGATTTAAGGAATACTATCTCGTTCTACCTAATGCGTCTTTTACGGACTCGGCCTTAGTAGAGATTAAAACGCCCGAACCGGCCTTTTATGCTTTCCCCAACCCCGTTCACTTCACGATGCCTGCATCGTTATACTTTTCACAAGGCAAAGGAATGATCTTCCCCGCCACCATAGACGTTTTTAGTGAAGATGGAAGACTGGTTCGTAAGTTAAAGTTTGCCACTTCGTATACGATACTAACCTGGGACTTGCGCGATGAAAATTCCAAAGTGGTAAAACCCGGAATCTATTATTATCGACTCGAAAACGAAAAGTTAAGACCGTTGGTTGTTCTGCGTTGAAGAAACCGATTCCGTGAGGAATAATAAGAGGTGCTATTGAAACCGTCGTCCCAGACTAATCTTTGTGTTTGTATTTCACTGCTTCGGTAGAAATTACAGGCCCCAATTCTGATCCTGCTGGGGAAGAAACCCTTGCCGGGACTACAGGCCCCCGACTTCCCGTTTCCCTATCGAGAATAAAAGTATGCAGTTCAATGGCGAGAGCGGCTCGCTCGCGAGGTTTTGCTGCTTGCAACATGCGGCGTTTTTCAGTAATTACGTTGATCATAGCCTGCATTTTTTCCTGGTGCAAACGAAAGGCTAATTTTTGTTCGAAGCTTAAATCCTGTAAACGTTCACGCTGCGCTTTAGAGATTTTGAATTCCGATTTCGGCACCGGTTTATTGGAAGGTTCGTCAACGCGCATCGGGCTTGCTGTGGCTCGAGAACCGGCCGTTACCTGAATCTTATTGGTGGTGGCTGGCTTGGACTTATCATCCGCCAATGTCAGTCCTGCCAAAATGAGAGAAGCCAGTGCCACTGATTGAATATTTTTTTGCATCATTTTATGTGTTCTGTTTGCCCACTTATCCGCCCATTTAAAAGTAAATATCCGCAAGATTCACGCCTAGAATTATTCCCCCTAAAAGGCGCAAAATCATCCATTTAACGGGTTAAAAGCAATAGTAAATCGTTACCATTTGTTCCACATTCTATTTAAATCGCCATACAAAACTCGCTAAGTACACAAAATTGAAGCGCTTATATTGATTGCATTCGGCAGGAACATTTCCACCCGCGTATTCAATCTTTGGCACCCTTGAACTCCTCTTTGCTAATGCCCAGCCGCTCCATTATATCCCTTAACACCTTTCTATCAATACCGAGAAAGGAAGCAGCCAAAGTCAAATTTCCGCGCGCTTTTCCTAGTGCCAGATTAATGGCCTTGGCCTCCGCCTGTTCACGGGCCAGCTTCAAGGATAAAAGTTCACGACCTGGATCTTCCGGTAGTTCCAGATTTTCCAATTCGATAACACGGGAACTGGAGTTCAATAGCGCTTTTTGAATCTTGTTCTCTAGTTCGCGCACATTTCCGGGCCAAGTGTATTTGAGAAGAGCTTTTTCTGCTGAACGAGTCAGTACAGCCGGATTCATATTAAAGGCGACGCAAGCCTTTTTCAAAATGTGCGTTGCCAAAGCCAGCACATCGCCTTCCCTGTCCCGTAAGGGTGGAATGCTAAGTTGAACAAGATTGAGCCGATAATAAAGATCTTCTCGGAAATGCCCTTCCCTAATTTCCTCCAACAAATTCCGATTGGTCGCGGCAATTATGCGGACATCCACAGAAACCTCTTCATTGCCTCCCACTCGACGGATGCAGCCAAACTGAAGGGCACGCAGGAATTTAACCTGCATGAGCATCGGCAACTCTCCAACCTCATCAAGGAACAACGTGCCACCATGTGCTTGCTCAAACAAACCCTTTTGCAGCCCAATAGCCGCCGTAAAGGCGCCTTTTTCATGACCGAACAGCTCGCTTTCAATAAGATGTTCTGGTATAGCTCCGCAGTTCACGGCAATTAAGGGCTTATCCTTGCGCGGCGAATGCGCGTGAATGTAGGTGGCAAACACATCTTTACCAGTTCCTGTTTCGCCGGTGATCAAAACCGGTACATTGCTTATGGCCGCGCGCTGGGCCGCATCAACAACTTTCACCATTCCCGGTGAGGAGAAAACCAGATCGCCGCTGCCTTTGATCTGTTTGAAGGTTTCAATACGGGCGGCTTGTTCCAATTGAGTTTGATTGCTTCCAAGAACACCGCCAAGAAGATTGCTTATGCGGGAAAATAATTTCCGTTGTGGTTCCGTAAACGGAGAATCCGGTCTTTGCCGGTGAAGGTAGAGCAGCCCAGTTACCTGACCACTCACATGATTGACGAGCGGCGAGACCAAAATGGAATGAATGTTCCTTTGCACGATGGATTGGGAATTCACTTCTTCCGATCCGGATATTCCCGCATCCACGGCGGACCAGATCAATGTCTCGCGATTGCGCAGAGCAGTATTGACGGCGGAATGGGAGTAATTTTCATTGTCCTCTGGAACAGCACACACCAAGGCCAAGCCTCCACTGTCATCAACAGTAAAAAGATAGCCCCCGTCAGCCTCCATCAATTTCATGCCCAGTAAAAGAATTTCTTCCGAAGATTGGCGCTTATCTGGATTTTCCAGCAATCTTATCACACCATCCAACAATCTTTCATAGGGATTTTCCAATTCCAGGGAAGGGCCTGATACCAAATTACCGGTGACGGGTAAAGCATTGGCATGCCCCTCCACGGCAGATACTGTTTGCGAAAAGGGGATTTCAGCAATAAAAGATTCTCCGCCCACTTGGATTTCATCTCCTTGCACAAGGATGTGATCGGCCAAGAGCATACCATTGACGTCCACGGTGCCATTCATCGCCATCAGTTTAAACTGACCTGCCTGCCGAAGGATTTGGAAATGGATTTTTCGTATGGCATCGCCTTTAAGATGCAGATTGTTGACCAGGCCTGTGCCGGCAGTAAAAACGTTATGTAGCATTACATGCGTTTCACCAGTACTTTTATTCTTTAGAATCACAGCTTTCCCACCTTTTTCTGAAAATTGAAAACCGCCGGTTCCCCGCCTCCAATGGATATCGAGTCCCGCAATACAATGTGATTGGCAGCATCCTGAATTTCTAATAGATGCCTGCTCACAGGAAGATGTATTTCACCTTCAACGGGATGATGGACGCCGTTAATCAACAAGCGATAGCCTTTGGGGAGGCTGGAAACAACCAATACACCATAAGGTCGTAGCGAGGGTAACGCAGATTTAGTTGAGGACAGTTTGGTATGCGCTAGCCCCAAAGACTCACCATCCTTGGCCAATTGATTCATTTCCCTTACCATTAAGTCGCGCCCCATGTCCCCGGATTTGCCACGATTCTCGACGTAAAATAGTCCTCCAATGCCCAAGGCAAAAAGGAGTACACCGGCAAAAGCCCAGCTTTGAATTTGAAACCATCGATTTCTAACAGAAGCCGCGAGAGTAGGCGATATGTTTGTAGAGGCAGCGAGATGGGATGTAATCGGTTCAGGCTGGTTGTTGAGCTGAATACCCATTTCCTGGAATTTAGTTTGGGCTTCGGCATCATCCGGATCCACTTCCAATAGTTCGCGTAAACGCGTGAAAGCTTCATCAATGCGGCCAGTGGCTTCCAAGGCATTGACCATGGCCCAAAGCCAGGCTCTCTGCTCGCGATGGATGACAACATGTAACGCCTCACGACCTCCTGCAATCGCCAAGGTATTGCCTTGCATGGTTTTTAGCCCGCGCAAAAGCGGGTCAAGGGTTTTGGGTCTTTTGTCTGCATCAGGATTTAAGTACGGCGCCAGCAACGGCTTGACCAATGCAGGCACGCCTTCCATTTCTTCCCAGGGTATGCCGGCTTGGATAAGTCCAACCACTTGTTCGGAAGATTTTCCCAAATAATAGCGCGACCCTTGGAATAATTCCAGCAGCACCAAGGCTAGGGAATACTGTTCAGAAATCTTTCCAAGATGGCCTTGACCTCGCAGCAATTCCGGTGGGATATAAGCTAAAGACCCCTTGAGCCCACCCTTTTGTGGATGAACAGGACTTTGATATTGCGTAATGGCCATTCCCAAATCCAACAGCTTGATGCGCGCAGTGGAATCGGCCATGAAGTTTTCCGGTTTCAGGTCGCGATGCAGTATGCCTTTCATCTGGATGAAATCCACTACCTCGACTATTTGACGCGCCAGATGTACTTTTAGGGAATCCGGCAATGTCGGCTTTGCAGCTCGAGAAAAACCGACTGGACCATCAAGACTGGTTAAATTAACGGACGGCAAAGGGAGGTCGGAAATTTTCCCAAGGTCCACCCCATGGACAAACTCCATAACCAAGTAATAGTATTTCCCTTCGCTTCCGTATTCGAAAATTGGTACGAGATTGGGATGGATAAGTGAGGCGCATAACTTGGCCTCGCGTTCAAATCGGAAAATATCGTTGGCATCGCCAATGGATGTCAGCTTTAACCGCTTAATCGCCACTAAACGATCCAAACTGATTTGCCGGGCGCGAAAGATTTCCGCCTCTCCCCCCTCTCCTCTTAAGGACCAGTCTGAGTAGTCATCGGGAGAGAAGGCCATTCAGGATTCCGATATTTTCTGCAATGCGGTTTCGATGCGCTTGATTATCTCCTGGTTGCCGGGGCTAAGCGTAAGCGCCTGTTTCCAGGTAACCAATGCAGCGTCCTCTTGTCCAGACTCCCAAAGCACATTTCCCAGGTTGAGATACCCGCTCACAAAGGTCGGGTCAAGCGCCAATAGAAATTCAAATGTTTCCTGCGCTTCCTTATATTTGGCCTGGCTGTATTCAACTATGCCGGCGAGGTTGAGCACGTATTTATTCTTAGGTTCTTCCCGACGAGCCTGATCGAGATACTCCTGCGCCAATGCGTATTTTCCCTGCGCGTACAATTTGTTCGCCAGGTGAAAAAGGGAAATGGCATAGTTCTCACTAAAGGATTCCGCCTCCCCCAGCCTGGCACAAATTTCATACTCCTTTACCACATCCGTCCAGTCTTCGATTTTATCCTCGTCTCTGGATTTCTTCTTTAAGCACATCTCTTGCAATACCACGGCATACCCATACCGAACATTGAATGAGGTAGGATGTCGATCCAACTCCGCCTCAAACAATCGCTTTGCACGGGCATAATCACCCACGCGATAGCTTTCCTGCGCATGCTGTAAATCGCTTCCGCATCCGGAGACAAATACAATGGTGGCTAAGACCATGCATTTGAGCCCATTTGCCGATTTGAGTTTCAATCCAGAATTGCGAATAGCCTATCCCGGGTCAAGCGTGACTTTTGTTCTTCCGCAGCATCACAGGCAAGGTCGATATCCACCTGCATGCCGTTCAGTGCCTCCATCAACTTAAGCTCCAAACCTTTTCCACCCTGCGCCTGCCGGACCAAATCGGAAACCTCATCCATAAAACCGAGC
>JAYSRH010000258.1:0-3858 GCA_043721115.1 Fibrobacteria bacterium
GTCGACCTTGGACTTTGGACTCCGATACTGCAACGGAACCGGCACCCGTTGAGTTTGCGCATCTTAAAGGCTTGCTCGAAAACATTTTCGGTGCTACTGGTGTGCAGGCGAATTTTGAATGTTCGTCTTCAGAAACCTATTTGCATCCGACCGAATCTGGCGCTATTGTGGCCGAACTCGGACAAGCGCCTTCAGGGGCGGGAATACTGCAAGGGTGGCGTCGCAATGCGGGATCACAAAAATCGGCGCGTATCGGAAGCTTCGGTATTCTGCATCCCCGGGTGCAAGGCCGCTTTGATTTAAAAGGTACCGTTCTGGTAGCGGAAATATCCTTATCTGGACTGCTCGCGGCGAAACGTCGGTCGTTTAAATTTTCGCCCATTGGACAATTCTCGGGCACGTCTCGAGATTTAAATCTGGTCGTTGAAAATTCCAGAACACATGGAGAAATCCTGGCCAAAATGCCTATTGGTCGGATTGCAAATCTCCAAGAAGTGCGACTCAATAGTGTGTATCGCGGGCCGGGAATACCGGATGGAAAAAAAGCCCTACATTACAGCTTTATCTACCGACATAAGGAAAAAACCCTGACTGATGAAGAAGTGAATAAGGCTCAGGAACGGCTCAATCAAGAATTGGCCAAGGACACCGGAATACTTTTCAAATGAACATCTAGCATTCTCAGCGCCATTATATAAAGCACCAAAAAAAGGAGATAAAATGGATTTCAGTCAATTTGACGCACTCGCGAAAAAGGTCGAAAGCGCCCTGGCCATCATCGAGGACTTAAAGCGAGAAAGGGAAGGCATCCGGACGGAATTGCATATTTCCCTGGAAAAAGCCGGGAATCTGGAAAAGCAGTTGCTGCAAAAAGATGAAGAGTTGGAAGCGATTCGCCACGAGCTAAGCAGCAAATCCGACAATATCAACTTGGTGGGTGAGCGCATCCGGGACATGGTCTCCCGTCTCGATACTGCTCTGGCTTGATTTTTCCGGTAGTGGGCTGGCTTGGCCGCGATTTCTGGTGGTATATTAGGAAAATATGGACAATTCCTACAAGGTGAACATTTGCGGTGAGACTTTCCAGGTCAAATCCGATCAATCCCCGCAGACCATGGAGCGATTGGCCGGATATTTGGATTTTAAAATCAAGGAAATGGGAAAAGGCGCCATCAATGTGGACAAGTTCCGAATGACGGTTCTGGCCGCATTGAATTTAACCGGCGAACTTTTTGAACTCAAGTCCAAGATGGAAGAGTACGATAAACAATCCATTCGGATTCAGGAGAAAGCGAGGTCCTTGAGCGCCAGTTTGGATCGGGCCATTGACCCGTCGAATTAGGAGCTCTGTCGCGCGCGTCATGCGTCTCGGCTTTACAAACCTAGATCAAATAAAATGGCATTTCTGTGCAACAAGAGCATGCCCCTGAGCGTCCGGCTTGCCGGCCGCCCGAGGGGAAGCTCGAACTGGACAGGGTCCATTAAACCTATTGATCACAAGGCCCGGGATAATGCGCGGTAAGTCGGCAGAGTTTCTTTATTAGATTTTCCACGCATGGCAACACTACTCGATGGAAAAAAAACCGCTGAAAATATTCGTGCCTCGCTTAAGGACCGGGTCCGCAAGCTTGCTGAATTCGGAATCCGTCCGGGCCTAAGCGTTACTTTGGTCGGAGAAGATCCGGCCTCAAAAGTGTACGTGGCTTCCAAGGATGCCGCCGCCACCGAAACCGGAATCCAAGCCTGGACTCATCGGCTGCCCGCCACCATATCTGAACAGGAACTGATCGCGCATTTGGAAAAACAAAATCGGGATCCTGCCGTACATGGAATCCTTTTACAACTGCCATTACCTGCTCATCTACCTTCAGATAAACTGCTCAACCTCATTTCCGCCGACAAGGATGTGGACGGTTTCCATCCTACCAATCTCGGCAACCTGATGCTCGGACGCAAAGGTTTTCGGCCTTGCACACCCTGGGGCGTGCAGGTTCTGTTACAGACCTATCAGCTTTCGCCTTCGGGAAAACATGTGGTGATTGTGGGCCGGTCCAATATTGTCGGCAAGCCGCTGGCCAATATGCTGATGCAAAAAGAGGAATATGCCAATGCAACCGTTACCCTGTGTCATACCGGCACATCTGATCTTTCTGTTTTCACCAAGCAGGCGGATTTTTTAATCGCTGCCGTGGGCAAGGCAGAAGTTATTACCGGCGATATGGTAAAAGCTGGCGTCGTGGTTGTTGATGTGGGCATGAACAGAATTAAGAGCGACAAAACCAAATCCGGTTTCAAACTGGTTGGAGATGTCCATTTCGAATCCGTCGAAAAGAAGGCCAGTTACATTACGCCGGTGCCGGGCGGCGTGGGCCCTATGACCATTGCCATGTTATTGACGAATACTGTCCTAGCGGCCGAGGCGGCCGTGGCTGAAGCAGCCGTGGCCGAGGCGGCTACCATTAAAAAGTCTCAGACCTGAAAAGCCTCAAGCCCATGGATCCGGCAGACCATGGGAAACTTGCGTTTGCGGCACTTAAGACCCTTTGCCATGGCGAAACCCCCACCCGGAATGAACCTGTTTTAGTATGTTTGGTAGAGCCCTTTTTGTAACATTTTGCCTAGGATTAGCGCAGGTATAAAGGATCATGTCAGCCCCAAATATCCAAACCATCGTTTCAGTTGAGGAATACCTGCAGCAGGCCTCTTTGAGCGTCAATGCCGCCTTGGAAAAATACCTGCCTGCGGAAACCGAAGCGCCAATTGACCTCCATAAAGCCGTACGCTATTCCATCTTTGCTGGAGGCAAAAGGTTACGTCCCGCCCTGGCGATGGCTGCCTTTGAAGCGTGTCAAGGCGAGGGAGAAAATATCTTATTGGCCGCGGCCGCTTTGGAAATGACCCATACTTTTTCGCTCATCCACGACGACTTGCCTTGCATGGACGATGATGATTTTCGTCGGGGTCGGCCCACCAACCACAAGGTTTTCGGAGAGGCCATTGCCATCCTCGCCGGAGACTCGTTGCTGGTCTACGCATTTGAACTTTTGGCCAAGACCGGTCATCCAGAAAGCATCGCCACTTTGGCGCGTGCGCTTGGCACCAAGGGCATGCTTGGAGGCCAAGTCGTCGACATACAGAGCGAGGGCAAAAAGGTTTCCTTGGAGACCGTGAACTACATCCACAATCATAAAACCGCCGCGCTAATCGAGGCTTCCTTGATGCTCGGCGCCCAATTGGCGGGTGCGGAGCGCGAGGTTATCAAGGGCTTTGGGGCGTTTGGCAATAAGATTGGATTGGCCTTTCAAATTGTGGACGACATTTTGGACTTGGAGCAAACGACCGAAGCCTTAGGAAAGGATGCCGGTTCGGATTTGGCCAAAGGCAAGGCAACGTATCCAGCGGTTGTAGGCATCATGGCTTCCAAGCTTGAGGCGCGCCAACTTGTGGAAGACGCAAAAATGGAATTACGCAAACTATCGTTACAAAGCGGCATTTTGGAAATGATCGCAGATTATATCATCACCCGGGTGCATTGAAAAATTGCCCCTTCGAGACCATGGGATCTACAGCTAATGCTTGAAAAAATTCAATCTCCTGCCGATTTGCGGAATATGTCCATCGACCAACTCAAGGAACTGGCCAGCGAAATTCGCGATGTCATTGTTCGCCAAGTCGCCAATAAAGGGGGCCATTTGGCATCCAGTCTCGGCACGGTTGAACTGACGATCGCTTTGCATAAGGTGTATAACACGCCCGTGGACAAGCTGGTTTGGGATACCGGTCACCAAGCCTATCCGCACAAATTGGTGACGGGACGATACAAAGACTTCCATACCCTAAAACAATTTGGAGGACTTT
>JAYSRH010000259.1:0-3856 GCA_043721115.1 Fibrobacteria bacterium
CCGTCCTGGACGGATCTAGAATTGAAAAAGAGACTCTTGGATTTGTCGAATCGCGTTCAACTGAACCTTCCGAAATTGGATAATGTCCCTGAACTTATACCGGCTCTCCATTTATTGGAAATACCGGTATCCACCTGTTTCTTGACCAACAGCCGGATTAAGCAGGCCTTGACCGCCGGCCATGTGCCGTTCCTAAGCCTCTACGGACATTGGGTGCCGATATCGGGTTATGATTCCGGTCGCGATGGCTTTTATTATTACGCATATCAGGCACCGGTAGGATGGGATTGGTTCCGAAATGAGAACACGGATCTTTTTGCCCATCATGTCGAGGAAGCCTTTGGCGATTCCACCGCGGAATTAGGAAAAAAAAATACGTCCAATGTGTGGCGCCGGAACTTGCAGCGATTTATTTCCGCAGAGGATTTGGCTGAATATGTACTGGACATCGGCGGCGTAGGTATGGTCTTGGGTGATAGTACCATGGTGGGACCAATGGAACGTCGCGCAGCCTACTTGGTTGAGCAAGGGGATGTGTATTACCAGGAACATGAAAATTACGAAGAAGCGGCCAACTGTTATCGACAGGCCGACCAGCTGTTCCCGAACGATCAAATCTTTTCTAGGATGCTTTATTTAAAGCGCCGATATTGGGAACTTGCCGCCGATCCTGCGGACTATCAGAATTTGTTTCGAGATTATCCGCCTGATTGGCTGAAAAATTTAGGGCCTACCCCCCTGGTTGAAAAAGAAATCGTGTCCAAAATCATGCGAGGACAATTGGGAAGTTACCTGATGATGAATTGGTATGTGCCTCCTTTTTTAGACACTGTAGCAAAAACCCGACCACTTATGGATACGGCGATGGTGCTTTACAATCGACTGCACAGTATGGACCCTGAAGAGCCACTGTATACGGATTCCCTGGCCACCTTACTTTTTCGTCGCGGTGACCTGGCAGGTGCAGAACGCCTTTTTACAGAGTTGACCGGCATCTTTCCCTTTGGCAGTGAATCAGCCGAGTTAAGATTGGCTTGGGTCAAGTTCAAACTGGGTAAGGTGGTCGAGCTTTCCACTATATTGGACCGCTGTAAAGGCTTTTCGTCCGAGGCCAGGTACTTGACTTTGAAGGCCGCCGTTGCCATGGACAAGGGTCATTATCATGCGGCTTTTTCTGCCTTATCACGTAGCCTTAAACTGGATAAATCTATAGGGGAGAGCCATGCCTTAATGGAAGCCTACTACCGGCATAAGGGTGATAAAACGGCAGAGAACGTCCATCACCAGTGGCAGAAAAGGAGCATATAAAAATAATATGATCCATACTAAAGCCTCTGCTGTCATTCTTACAGCAAAACCGGCCCGGCCGACCTTTGTTTATTTCCTGATGCTGATTGCAGGACCTTGGCCCTTTTTGCCTTACTTGCATACCTCCCAAAAACGTTTTTTTTCATGGCTAGTGATCGGCGCCGCTTTGACTCCCATTCCCATGATAGTTTGGTTGCCTTGCAACTGGCTATTGATGGCCATCATACTGGGAAGTTGGAACTTATTTTGGAGTTTGGTGGTGATGGTCGTGGTGCCATTGGAAAGGACGACGCCAACTGCGGCTTCGTCTCAACATCGCATACGCAATGCCTTGGCCTTGACTGTGGCGGGACTGCCCTTGGCGGTGTTCCTGGCCAGTATGGAACAATGGTTGTCGGACATTTTGTGGAGCAGTTATTATCCCGTCAATGCATCCGTCAATTCCATCTCGGAAGATCTGGGCCTAGTCTGGATGAATTTCGGTCTTCTCCTGTTTTTTTCCGCCTTGCATTCCACTAAAGATGGAATGCGTTGGACTCTGGCCGGTTTGGTTAAACTCATCGCACTGGTTACCGTGGCCCATATTTTCGTCAGTCAACTTTATTTTTTATTAGTGACCATACCCATGTGGCAGGTTCAAGAGTTGGCACTATTCCCCCTGTGGCTGGATCATACCAGACAAGTACTTTTTCTAATCCTGTGGTTCGCCTCTATTCCCGGCCTGGTACACCAATGCCAGAGCCTATGGCGGGCTGGAGAGCGCTTTGTGAAAATTTATTTTCTGGGGATGGCTTCCATTGGTTTGGCAATGCTTGGCCTGGCCGTTCTCACGGGTCTACCCATTCATTATGCATTGCTAATTGGCCAACATTATGAAAAATCGGGCACGCCGCAGAAGGCTATTCCCTGGTACTCACAGGCTTTATCATGGAGCCGTTCCGACAATCTCAAATCCTACCTACAATTTAGAGTCGCGCTGCTCCATCGAAAGAGGGGGCGTTTGGAGGAATCGAAGGAGGCCTTTATTCGAGTTTTGGTAAAATACTTTCACGATTCACGGCTATTATTGGAAGCCCATGAATTCCGGGACAAGCTGGAAAAGAATACGGATTCCACCTTGAAGCGCGTGGTTATACCGGGAGTGGAAGCTCGGACCGAATACAAAAGCGCCTATTGTGTTCCAAACTCATTGGGATTGATTCTCAACTTTTGGGGCGATCATCGTGGGGCAAAACGAATCGGCGCAGAAATTACCCAATTGGATAGGGGAAGCCTCATTACCGACGAGGTTTTCTATTCGGAAATGCGCGGCTTCACCAGTTTGGTTTTGCCCTTGCAAAACCTCAATGATATTTTTCGGCTCATTGATCATGGCATTCCGGTACTGGCATTTATCCCTGGTCATGTCATTGCCGTATTCGGATACGACCAAGTCTTACAAACTTTGGTAACCTACGATGTCAATACATCGGATATTTGGAATGATGAAAGATGGACCGTGTTCTCCCAGGACTGGGCGCATATGTACAATACCCTTGGCATCGTGGTGCCCAAGGAAAAGTTGCCGCTCCTCAAACAAATTCTTGGCAATGATGCAGATGTCAAGAATGAAGCCTATTTACAATATCTTCTGGCACGCATGAATGAAGAAGACCAGGATAAAAAGGCCACACATTTAGGCAAGTCGGCGGGGCATGGATTATTTTTCGCGGATTGGGAATATGAAATGCTGGTCGGTAAGCGCCCACTGCCCATTGTTCCAGATTCGGTGGTCAATAATTTTCTTTTAACTCATGAGGTTTTCGAAAGCCAAATCATTGAATATTTACAAAGCCTGTATCAACGAGGCAACTACCTGCAAGCCATCCATTTCATAGAACGCTACCGTAAGGAGAACCGTCTGTCGACGGGCATGGCGACAATATTAGCTGGTTGTTACAACCAGATGGGTGATGCGAATAAGGCTGGCGACATAATACTCGGCTATGTCAACTTGGACGATCAGGAAATGGTGACTTTGGAATTTCTTTTAAAACAGGATTATGTGCAAAGCGATGCAGAACTGGCACGCCGTATCAGCCTTAAATTGCTGGATTCGGAAGAAAAGATTCCCGGTTCCACTGCTTCTCTGGCTTTCTGGACCTGGCGGAAAAATACTGAAGTGGATTTCAGAAATATTGACGAATCCCTGACCGTGATGGAAGGCTATTTGGTAAAATGGAATCCGGACGATCATGCTGCGATAAAAGAATTACTGGAAACCTTCAAATTGAAAAAGTTCCGGGCTGACGACGAATTCAATCAGCGGAATTGGGAAAAGAAGATCCGACTTTACCGAAATCGCCTGGCCGTCGTCCCGTGATATTTCGAAGTAGGTATTTTTTATTGTTTACATGCGGGGCACTTGGCCTCATGGCCTGTGGAGGCTCGGCGCCACCACCGCCATCCGATAATCCTGTAGCTCGTCGTGAAGTGGAAAATGCATTCCTCCATTTTCGCCAAAACATCCAGACCAATCAGGCGGACTCTTTACCTGGATATCTTGCCT
>JAYSRH010000260.1:0-3854 GCA_043721115.1 Fibrobacteria bacterium
CGAATTTAAGCTTCATACTTCTCCCAGCATACATTTCTAAAAATTGCCTTTGTGAGGAAAAGTAATCGACAACGTCCAAATGTGCGGTATAGAAATAAACTGGACTGCGAACTGGACTGTGAAAACCAAATCGAAAAAGCGGAAAGGGTAAATTTATAGCCAAAGAAGATAAACTCATCATCGAAAATGACCTATTTGGCAGAGCCGGAGGCCTAGATTAAAGCCGGGAGGCTTTGATGTTGAAAAAACACACCGTGCCGTTGGTGTCGGTCCTGTTTTTCTTAAACGGTGTCGCCCATGCAGCACCCCTCCTCCCAAACGAATCCGCAAACGAATATTTCATTTTCCAGGGCAAAAAAATCCCACTGCTTCGGCAACCAAATCAAGTTGCGGTCTGGTATAAAAGCACAGGGTTGCAGCCAGCTTCCGGTTTTCAATCCAAGTGGCTGGCCAAGTGGCATGCCAATCGCACCGGTAATTTTAATTCTAATCGCGACAGGATGGAAATGTACTCCATCCCCAATCAACCAAATGAACAGAGCGACTTCGGCAAAAAAAATGCCGAATTAAAATTCGCCGATTTTCAAATCGACTTGCGCAACAATCCAGCCATGCGGGAAATCAGTCCCGTTTACTACGATCCTGAATTCAAGCGAACCGTGGTATGCTCGGACCGGATTCTCCTCCGGGTTTCTCGTCCTGAGATATTGCAAGAGGTGTTGAAAACCTATCCGGTGGAATTGTTGGAAGGCATGAAGCTCTCGCGCACGTACTCACTCAAGACCCGAATGGGTACCTTAGAAATTGCCAACCGCATCGCGCAGCATCCGGGAGTCGAATGGGCGGAACCGGAATTCTTGGGGCAGATTGAACCGACGCGCATCCCCAACGATCCCATGTTCCCTGAGGCCTGGCATCTAAACGGCAACGGAGGCCGAGGTTTGATGGCGAGCCTCGCATGGGACATTGGTTGGGGAGACGAGAAAATCGTGGTCGGCATTTTTGATGACGGAGGAGATCCAAAGGGACATCCGGATCTGAGACTCTCTCCAAGCGGCATGGACTGGACCACAACACCGTACAGCAAGCCCCCGTGGAATATAAACCCTGCCGCGCACCATGGCACCGCGTGCGCGGGCGCTGTGGGAGCGATTGGAGACAATAATATCGGAGTGATTGGCGTCGCGCCCGGTGTGACAATCCTACCGATGAAAATCACCAATTATCCCGAATCAGGATTTGCCTGGGACAGAAGTATGGCAGATGCAATCCTGTATGCTGCCGATTCCGCCCAAGTAGGCAGCGTCAGCATCATCGGTTTTGGAAGCAACTACGTTCGCGATGCCATCAAGGAAGCCGCTATCAACGGGAGGAAAGGAAAAGGCTTTTTGTTTTTCACTTCTTCGGGCAATGGCGGTCTGAGCACAATAACCACTCCTTCTTTGTACGAATATTCCATTTCTGTGGGCGCCTCGACCTACATGGATCTGAAAGCCAGTTATAGTCAATGGGGAGATACGGGAAAGACTGTGGAATTCCTAGCCCCAAGCGGAATACCCACCACCTATTTGGATGCCACCGGGCCCACCTATTATACCGGCTTCGGTGGCACTTCGGCGGCTACGCCTGTGGCGGCTGGAGTCGCAGCTCTCATCCTGTCCACCAATCCCGATCTCACCCGCACCCAGGTGCTGTATATCATGCGATCCACCTGCGACAAAATCGGAGACGTCACCTATGATGCCAAAGGATTCAATCGCCAATGCGGGTATGGTCGACTGAACGCTTTTTCCGCCCTCAAAAAACTACCCCCTTACATCATTCTGGAACCGCGCGATACAACAGTTGGCTTGGGCAGTGCGTTCAGCGCCTCCATCACCGCTAGAGGTTTTGAGATGACCTATCAATGGCAAAAAGCAATTTCCGGATCCGGATGGCAAACTTTGTCCGGTCAAACCAATACTGTGTTTTCCCTTAATGCCATCAGCGCCACACAGGCTGGCCGCTATCGATTCCTTGTCAAGAATGCCAATGGCAGCGACACCAGCCGCAGCTTTGTTCTGAGCACAAGTGGCGAGTTAAGCGCGCGGGATGTTTACGGGTCGAGAAGTTTGCAGATGAAAATCAGTAGAGAGTCAGGGAGAATCCGCTGTGACGTCCAGCTGCCGGCATCAGGGCCAGCGCGACTTGAAATCCTGTCTCCGAATGGCAAAAGTAGAATGCTGCTGAACCAGAAATTGGATGCCGGTGTGTATACCCTGTATTATCCATATCGCCAGGTTTACTCAGGTCCGTATCTGTATCGTCTGACGCAAGGCGCAAGCGTGAAGACGGGGCAATTCCAGTAATACAAATGCCGGGAGGCTATCATTTTAAAAAAAACATACTTGACCATGGTAGCGACCTTGCTATTGCTTCACAGCGTTTCCCCGGGCATTCCACTTTCCCAAAACCAGACCGCGGACGAGTATTTCACTTTCCAAGGAAAGAAAATTCCGTTGATCCGGCAAAAGGATCAAATCGCGATTTGGTATAAAAGCGTAGGTAAATTACATGCCGCTGCCTTCCAGTCTAAGTGGAACACTAAGCGCTTCGGAAATTTCATTTCCAACCGGGACCAAATGGAAATCTACGCCCTCGCTGGCCAAACCAATGGCATGGGAAAGCCCGTGCAAAGTTTCACGGATTTCCAAATCGATATAGAAAAGGATCCAGGCATTCGGAAAACCAGCCCAGTATACTACGATCCTGAATTAAAGCGAACTATGGTATGTATGGACCGTATTCTCCTACGTGTATCTCGGCCCGAAATTTTGCAGGAAGTATTGAAAACTTATCCGGTGGAATTACTGGAAAAACTGAAACTCTCACGTGCTTATTACCTCAAGACCCGCACCGGCTCCTTGGAAATTGCCAATCGCATCGCGCAGCATCCGGGCGTCGAATGGGCGGAACCGGAATTCTTGGCACAGATTGAACCGACGCGCATTCCCAACGATCCCATGTACACGCAAGCCTGGCATTTGAATGGAAAGGGTGGCCGGGGCTTGATGGCGAATCTCGCCTGGGACATTGGTTGGGGGGACGAAAACATCGTAGTGGGTGTGTTTGACGACGGAGGGGATCCAGCGGGACATCCAGATTTGAATCTTTCCCCCAGTGGGATGAACTGGACCACTTACCCACCAAGTAAACCACCTTGGACCATAACCAGCGGATTCCCGCATGGAACCGCTTGCGCTGGAGCCGTGGGAGCCATAGGGGATAACAATATTGGCGTGGTTGGTGTCGCTCCGGGAGTGACCATTTTGCCGATGAAGGTCACTAATTATCCGGATGGAGGATTTGCTTCAGACAAAAACTTTGCAGATGCCATTCTGTACGCCGCCGATTCCGCCCAAGTAGGCTCACTGAGCATCATCGGATCGCGGGGAAGCTACCTTCAAGCTGCCATCGAGGAGGCAGCCATAAATGGTAGGCAGGGGAAAGGCTTTCTGTTTTTCACTTCGTCTGGCAATGGGGGCACGAGCACATTATCGTATCCATCCCAGTTCGAATATTGCATTTCTGTGGGCGCCTCGACCTACATGGATCTGAAAGCCGATTACAGTCAATGGGGAGAAACGGGAAAGACAGTTGAATTCCTGGCACCTAGCGGAGTTCCTACCACCTATTTGGATGCCGATGGCCCCGGCTATATCAACAGCTTTAGTGGTACATCGGCGGCCACGCCCGTTGCGGCCGGAGTCGCAGCGCTCATCTTATCCACCAATCCCAATCTCACTCGCGTTCAGGTACTGAACATCATGCGTTCCACCTGCGACAAAATCGGGGGAGTCACTTACAATGCCGAC
>JAYSRH010000261.1:0-3809 GCA_043721115.1 Fibrobacteria bacterium
GAATATGGTGTATAGAGACCACCTGATGTCTCGTTGTAGTCTATTATTCCGGTGCATATAGTACTGGTATGGACTATGGCCGTGCGGGATCGTCGGCCGGAGCGGCAATAGATATAGACTGTGGGGGCATCTTTGGGGATCTCGGCAAAGCGCTCTTCGAGCTCACTCATTGGGATAAGTTTCCCGCCAATATTCACATCGTTGAACTCATCCTCTTCCCGGACGTCAATAAGCACGGTTTTTGCGTCTTTTTCAAGGATTTCACTTAATTCTTGCACCGAGATTTCATCTACCATAGGGTTTCCCTGGGGCCGAGCCCCGGATTGGGTTTTTGACCATTTTAGCCTTGTCCAATATAGGATTTACTCACTTAGCCCGGTATAAACCCACTATCTATTGAAAATTACTGGGCTTATAGCTAGCTTGATGGGCCGTAAATTTTTGAACGAATCGACCGAATTCGGCAAAGGAAGAATTGAATGGCGGCTGGAGCAAAAGTAAAGATTTCCCGTGCATTAAACTTGGCAATTACACCCAAGGCTGCGCGGATTATGGAGAGAAGGTCCTTCACCCCTGGCCAGCACGGCTTGGCCCGCAAGAAGAGCCCGTCCACCTACAAACTGCAGTTGCTGGAAAAGCAAAGGCTCAAGGCTGTTTACGACGTCTCCGAAAAGCAGATGCGTAACTATTATGCCAAGGCCGCGCATTCGCATGAGTCCACGGGAACGGTGCTGTTGTCCCAACTGGAAACGCGGGCCGATGCCGCCATTTTCCGCATGGGCTTTTCCCGTACCATTTATGCTGCACGCCAATATGTGGCCCATGGTCATTTCATGATCAATGGCCGTCGCATCCAGACGCCCAGCCATCAGCTCAGAGTCGGCGATGTCATCACCGTTGTCGATGCATCCAAGAATCATCCCCAAATTATCGAAGCCCTGACCCATTCCGGTGGCGTCATGGTTCCCGAATACTATGAAATCAATAAAGTGAAGATGGAAGGCAAGCTTGTGGCTAAGCCCATTCGTGAGCAAATCCCGATCAAGCTAACCGAACAGCATATCGTCGAATATTACTCGAAATAAAGTATTGGCTAACGGGTTGAAAAGGGCTGAAACGCCTGAAAAGCCCTGAAGACCACTTACAGTCGAATCAGAGGATCCATTTGGGTCCTCTTTTTTATGTCCAAAAATGTTTACTTGCGACCGTGCACGAATGCTGTATTTTTCTAAAAACGGTTTCCCAAAGGTTACATGCTGAAATATTTGCTCGCAGCTCTATTGTGGTCGGCTAGTCCGGAGGTCCCGTCTCCGTTGAATAAGAGTCATGCCGATTCCAATCCGTGTACCGTGTCCGGTTTCATAACCAAGTCGGATAAAACGCCTGCCATTGACGCACAAATCCGGTTGCGCCCGCAACGCTTTTTGTTTGATTGGAATGCCCCGTTGAGTACATCCATTGCCCAGGATGCGATGACGGACAGATACGGTCGATTTAACCTGACGGGTTTTTCACCAGGCGCGTATACCATTGAAATCCTTCAAGGCGACAGCCTGGGATGGATGCGAAGGGTTGAGCTTTCCTCTGGAAATACCACCATATTATCTGGTGAATTAGAGATGACGGGAAAATTTAGAGGTTTTATTGCGCTACCCGATTCGGCACCCAATTTTTTCATTCAGGTTTATGGACTGGCCCGCCGCATTTCCGTACTGCCAAGTGGAAGCTTCAGCTTTGCGCTGGCTCCAGGTGAATATGATTTTCAGGTGGCTTCAGAATCAGGCCTGTATCGGCCGCGAATACTATCGCATATCCTCATGATTTCGGATCGCGTTACCATGGTCGAGGAAATCAATTCAGCGGAGCTCTTAATCAAGCCCGCCAATCTCGAATTCCCGGGAACATCCTTTCCGAAACCGTAATCTCTTCAAATTCCTCAAAATGTACTGTGGATCTTGGCTCACTTGTGGATGTTTCATCACACCCGGACCCACCTGCCGAGTCCGATAATAGAATAGATGCGGAAATCGCTAATCCTTCCAGCAATTTGTCTTATTTTGCTGACATCATGTTTCATTGAATCCAGGGATGAGCAATCATCCGACCCTGGCTTTGTGAGTATGGAAATTAATCTTAAGCCCAGTTCCAACGCCTTGTTAAAAATTGCTTCCGCAGATACATTCTTTACCTTGGATACACTCAAGATTATTCTCAGTGCACCCTTTATTTCGCCCACCACGTACACATATGTGATAAATGGAAGATCGGATACTGGCAGCATTGCCGTGTCCACCAAAACATATGCTCTTGCATCTTTAAGAACATGGACCGCCCAAATAGTGGTTTTGGATACAGGTCTTAATCCAACGCGTACGGATACCGTTTATAAGGACTCGGTAAGCTTTTTGATTCGTCCGGGTGACACGGCCTTTGTCAACAAAACCGCCAGTCCAGCCTTTTCCATCTTGCGAGCCAGGCTAGTGTCAAACAGTCCAGGCAGCCTAACCAATCCTGTCAAATGGATACGCCTGCGAGTGGATGGCACCACGCGCGACTCCATGCCGGTTGGGCCAAAATTAAAGGCCATAAGTTTCGGCAATGGCACTACCGGATCCGTGGTTGGAGATTCCGGTACCATTTTACGAACGACAAATTCAGGGGCCAATTGGTCTACAAATACCAGTGGCACGAGTCGCAATTTGAATTCCGTCAGTTTTACCAGCGCGACGGCAGGATTTGCAGTGGGGGATTCCGGCACCGCCTTAAAAACCACAGACGGAGTGACCTGGGCCCTGCAATCCACTGGCACCACCCAAAATCTAAACGGCCTTCATTTTAGAACGTCTTCATCTGGATTCGCGGTTGGCAATGCGGGGACGATCAAAATTTCCAGTGGTACCAGTTGGTCCAATCCGACCACCAACCCTGCGACCCAAAACTTAAATGCAGTATTTTTTCCCAGCAACTCAGTCGGCTATGCAGTCGGAAATTCCGGCACCATTTTAAAAACTTCGAATACGGGTGTGACCTGGGCAGCATTGACAAATGGAGCCACTCGAAATTTAAATGCCGTATATTTCACCTCGACAACAGCCGGTTTCGCGGTTGGGGATTCTGGGACAATTCTAAAAACTACCGATGGATCAACGTGGGCAATTCTAACAAGTGGAACTACGAAAAAACTAAACGGCGTGTATTTTACAGCTACCAATACGGGTTATGCAGTTGGCGATTCCGGCACTTTATTGAAAACTACGGATGGCACGTCCTGGACGCCCACGGTGCTGACCTCGGCACAAAACTTGAACGCTATACGATGGACAACGAACAACAACACAGGCGCACTAGTTGGGAATGTCGGAACCATGATTACTGGTACCAATGGAACAACATGGTCCCATGCTTTAGTCGGGACCAAGTCCTTTGACATGCTTTTGACTTACAAATACCTGACCCCGAACATCAGCCATACAGTACTGATGGATGCCATGGACACCCTATCAACACCTATGCGCGGTTACCAGGCTACCAAAACGATCTCGATATCCGCAGGCAAAGACACAACCATTACGCCCACCACTGGCTTGTCCAAATGCGGCTATTCCGGATTTTCAAACTGCTTATAATCCGTTAAAACTTCCTTATTGCCAGGTGGCGAAAACCTCTGTTGCTTCATATCAATCTCCCATCCGGATCCCTTTTGACGGTTGAAAAGTAAATGCGGTAACCCTTAACTGGAGTTGCGGGTATTGATAAAATAAATCGGCTATGGACGTATAATTGGCCAGCGAACCCAAGTGATGCGCGTT
>JAYSRH010000262.1:0-31574 GCA_043721115.1 Fibrobacteria bacterium
GCTTGGAATCAATATCAGGCTAGGCTACCCAAACAGGATTATAGTTCGATGCCCGAATTTTCTGTCGTCCCTAAAGCCTATCGTTCAGGCCTCAAAAAAGCGGGAATGGCCGAGACAGCAAAGGCTTTGACGTCCACCGAAATCCTGCACCAAGGAAGTATCCTTAATTATTCCTTAGCCTTCCCATCCGACCTTTTTCTTGAAATATTCGACACGACCGGTACTGTAATAATTTCTAAGGCCTTGGGTGCAAGGCAAAAAGGGAAACATACTCTGGATTGGACTAAAACCCTTTATTCTAGCTTGCCGCCGGACAAAATCCCCCGAATTGTTAAGCTAAAAGCAGTGGATCAATTCAAACATACGGAGTATGTTAAGGTCGTCAGGTGGGAACCATGAAAAAGAACGCACCCCTATTTTTGATGCTTTGTTCCTTGGTTAGCTTGGTCAGCGCCGATGTCTTGGATAATATCCAACCGGGAGAGTGGTACGTAGCACCCAATTCAAAATTAAGTTCGGTGCAACCTGCCCCATTGCCCACAGGAGCCTCTGGTTTTTTAGCTGTCATGTCTGCATGGAGTGGTGGGGCCTATGACACTAAACGAGATCGTTTAATCGTTTGGGGGGGTGGGCATACCGATTACTCCGGCAATGAGCTTTATGCCTTTGACATCGCTACCTTAAAATGGATTCGCGTTAATGCTCCCAGCAAAGATGTGAGTGGCAATGAAAGTAGTGGAATCTATCCGGACAATACACCCCGTGCGCGACACACCTATAACTACATCACTTACGTTCCCACCATTGATCGATTCTGTTCAGCTGGGGGCACGGGCCTTTATCCCAGCGGGCAAACCAACGATGAAATTACGCGCTGTTTCGATTTTGAAAAAGCGACATGGGAAGTCAAAAGTGTTGCCCCAACGGCCAATATTGGGACTTTAGCCGCGTACGATCCTGTCACTAAAAAAGTTTGGTCTTTAGCAGGTGGGCAAAGCGGACTCTTTGCATCTTGGGATGGAAGCACAGACAAGTGGAATAAATTTAAGGAGAATGGGTGGACGGATTATTCTTATACGCCAGCCATTGGACAAGGAAAAATGGTTTTGTGTGGGGGTGGAAAAGTCTCCCTGCTGGATATCCATCAGCCTGATGCTCCCATCACAGAAATGACTACCACGGGTGCGGATCAGATGGTTGCCGAAAACAGTCCCGGCTTCGTTTACGATTCCAAAGCCAACCTCTTTATTGGATGGGATGGGGGCAAGGATCTCTACGCCCTCGATCTGGGAAAAGCCACCTGGACCAAGGTGGCCTTGGCATCAACAAATCTAGTGACTCCAAGCGCGGCTCAAAAAAACGGAACCTTTGGCAGATTTCAATATATTCCTTCCCGTGATTTATTTATCGGCGTGAATAGCGTTGACGATAACGTGTACTTTTTCCGACTCCCTGCAAACCTGAAAGGGAGCAGTCTGGGCATTCGGTCACGCTCCTTGAATAAAATGCACTCCGGCATGCAGCAGGGTATGCCCTTTCAATATCAAGGTGGGCAAATAAAGCTAGACTTGGCCGGTTCGAAAAGCTTCAGCATTTACAGTTTCAATCAGCGGTTGGTCCGGCAATATGCTTTAGTCCCCCCAGCCGGAAATTTTGAATTTAATCCAGGATTGGCACATGGGGCCTATCTCATGGTGAAGACCAGTCATTAATCCCAGCCCACTTCCTCGATTTGTTATTATTAGCCAACGGTTCCTTTTCTCTAGGAAATAGGCGATCGGCATTTTTTATCTGTCAGGGAGAATTCGTTGGGTGCTCGGAAACGTGTTCTTTTTATCGCCTTCCATTTTCCACCTATTCGGGGCAGTAGTGGTTATCTCCGTACATTAAAGTTCGTCAAGTATCTACCAGAGTTTGGAATCGAGCCCACGGTGCTGACGGTTTCGCCTCGCGCTTATCCCGATGTCAACGATAGCTTGTTGCTGCAGATTCCGAAAACGGTAAAAGTCCATCGCGCTTTCGGATTAGATGCGCGCCGACATCTCGCTTATAAGGGCAAATATCTTTCGGCCTTTGACATACCCGACCGCTATTCGACTTGGATCCCCTTTGCCATTGCTAAGGGTCTCGCGGTCGCAGGTGGAGGAAAAATCGACGCCATTTTTTCAACCTACCCCATTGCCACCACTCATCTGATCGGGTACAGCTTACATAAATTATTGGGCAAACCCTGGGTGGCCGATTTCCGGGATCCCATGTGGGATGATTACACCGGCGAAGCTTCTAATACATTGCTTAAACGCCGTAAAGCCATTGAAGCCTTGGCTGTAAAGCACTGCAGTTCAGCTATTGTCACGACCCAAGGAATGCAAGAGCTTTATGCGGGCCGGTATTCAAAAGCCGAAAGCGATAAAGTAAAAGTCATTCCCAACGGTTTTGATGAAAACGATTTTACCCAGATGGAATCTGCTCCTGCTCGCACAAACGGAAAAGTGACCCTGGTGCATCCTGGACTGCTGGATGCGGTGGATCGCAATCCGGTGCATTTTTTCCGAGCCATCGACCTCGTGATTAAACGGGGTTGGGTGAAAAGAGAAATGCTTAGGATTAACCTTTACGCTCCGGGTGAAGGCCAACAACTTCCTGGCTCGGAGGAGCTTAAGTCGCTGGGCTTGGAAGATGTCGTGAACGTATTAGGCCCAGTTCCTTATCAAGAGTCCTTGGCCATCATGTCCAAGGCCGATGTTTTACTTTTATTCCAGGGTCCCTCATGCGACCATCAAATTCCTGCAAAACTTTATGAGTATATGCGGATAGGGCGTCCCATCCTCGCGTTAACAACCGAAAAGGGCGATACGGGTAGGTTGGTGACCTCCACGGCTTCTGGATTTATTTCTCCCATTGATGATGTGGAAGCCATTGCCAATGCCCTGCGCAGGGTGGTCACTTCGGTGGAACAAGGCATTGCTCTTCCCCAAGCGGACCGCAGTGTTGCTGCGAGATTTTCTAGGCAGAGTCAGGCTAAAGAATTGGCCGGAGTTTTCGACCGTATTTTAGACGGGAAATAATCTCGGACGAACTAGCCCCTAAGGCAAGCCTTCACCTCTCGGGCTATAGTTTGCAAGTCGCTTTCCTTCAGATCTTGGTGAACGGGAAGCATCACCAAATGTTGGGATAAAAAGACGGCGTCTGGAAAGGCCTTGAGGTCAAGTCCGGCGTGTAAGGTTTCTCCAAAAGAAAATGCGGGGATTTTACGTTTGTTTAGTGCATAGTCGAGACGGGGATAATGGGTGGCTACAAAAGGGTAGCCCATGGGACAGAGTCCAACCTCTAGGCCTTTAGTAAAAGGCACAATCCCGGGTATGCCTGCTAAAAGTGATTCCAGTCGCAGATAATTGTTCCGACGCTGCTGAGCAATGCGACTAGGGTTGGCCCCAGCGAGAATCCATCTTGCCGGCCAAGACAGGGTCCAATTCACATAGCCCATCACAAAGGTTGGGTCTTCATGTGAATCAGGTCCTTTGCTGGGTCCTACGGTTAATATCCCGGTATGTATTGGATGAGGATCCGCTCCTGGCTTTTCAGAGTGTCCAGTAGTGAGACTTGTATTCGAGGATTCCGTCAAGACGGGAATCCCTTTGTTTTGCAACTTTTCCAAAAACCATTTCAGCATTCGCAAGTGATAGATCCACGGAGAACGGAGATGAATGGGCTTGCCAGCCAGCCCTTTTCTTGGGATGACTAAGGCCCCGCCATCTTCAACACAAAGAATTTTACGAAAGCTAAAGACCGAAACATCGCCTTGGCTCCCCAGCACAACCGTAGCTTTTGATGCTTTGGTCCCCGCCGTTTCTTTCTTCGCTTCTTCCTGCGTTTTTGAATAAGAGGAAAAAAGGGTATGCGTGCAGTCTTCAATTAGTTTCAGATGTCTCCGCGTACTCAAGTCGCGTATCTCTAGTGAGGGTCCCGGTAAACCAAAAAAATGCACATAAAGGAGAGCGGTAACTCCGGGGAGTTGGGCCAGCTCATCGAGCTCCGTAAAATTGAGGCTAAGGTCGCGGCAGACCGAATAGTATTGGATGCGGCACCCATAGGCCAAGAAGGGTTCGACGAGGGCGGTACAATGGAAGGCAGGCAATAAAACGGTATCCCCGACCTTTATATCTAGGGCGCTGAGGGAAAGATAGAGAGCGTTGCGACCGTTCAAAGTGAGATGGTATGCAAAAGGTTGGAATACCGTTTTACACCACTGATTCGTAGGCCAATGCAAAAGGTCGCCTAGCCGAGGCCTTGCAGTCTTGGTGAGAGTCGGGGTCTGGTTCATCAGAGGCGCTCTAGCGTAGCACTGGGGTTAATCCGAAAAAGAAATAAGCTCGTATCCAGAAAAGACCGCTGTTGGATCCACCGGTCTATCGTGGGGGAAAAGAAAAAGATTATGGGTGTTGGCGAAAGTTTTGGTAAAGCTGGTCTTGTAGTCATAACCGCCTAAGCCAAAATTGTATTCTGCATAGTTGAGATCGATAGCATCCAGCAAGGTTTCCATATAGAGCAGACGTCCTGCTCGAAGCTCTTCCGTGGCGGGATCACGACCGTTAAAAAATCCTTCTCTGCGACCATTGACATCTAAACAGGAATGGGAGGCAATACGTTTGCCCTCGTGCCTAGCAAAGAAGAGGCTAAACATGCCACGTTTACCCAAGGCCAGACCTAGATCACGGTGAAACGCCAATGTTCCGGTACGAACCGAAACCGAGTCCGCTCCCCAGCGCATCAAGTGCAGATCTAAATATTCATCGATATCGGCCTGAGTCAGATTTTCAGCCGCCACTTTTTCAAAGCTACCGCCCGCTTCTAAGAAGCGCTTTTTATAGCGGTTAAAGTATCGTCGAGTATCATGGCTCATGTCCATGAGGTAGGCTTCTTTTTCCTTGGGGAGCGCCAGAAATGGATATAGGATTAAGGCCGGCTTTAGTTGTTCCGAAATCACAGCCAGCTCAGAGGCTATGGATTCTTGGTTTTCGAGACCGTGAACGGCTTTGCGAATAGCCTCTTCCAAGTTTTGTCGGGTCTTAAGGAACAATAGCATGCCCGGGGTCGTTGCCTCTAGCTTGGTGAAGATTTCACTTAGGGCTTCTGCATTGGCGTGAGTCCCATCCAATTTTGCGCGGATTTTTTTGAGGGAGTCGAGCAGGGGGTAATGGGTCCATGGATGAACGCCACCGCGCCTTCGGGTGGGAGTAATGCCACCGGACCAACCGTTGGCCAAACATTTGGATGCGGCCTCACGCAACCAATTTAGGTTTGGGGAACGATCGGAAAAATACCCTAAAAAAAGACAGTCGTGTTTTTCCTTGGCTAAGGATAGGGCTGCTTCTAATAATGCAGCGAGCACGACTTCGCGATTATCCGCACGAACTAAAAAATCTTGATAGGCCACCAGGGCAGAATCGGCAGGAAAGGAAAGCATCAGTAAAGGTTCGGGTCGGCCCTTTACCTTTACTCGTATGGTCATCAGTGGCAATAAGCCACAAACTTCGGTGCCATCGGTCGCAGAGAGAAGGTGAAGTCCAAGGACCTGACTGGATACGCCCCAGAAGTTTCGTCCCCGTTTCTCTCCAAAGTCGGATCCATCGTTATTCTCAAAGTGTTTCCACCAAATAAGCGGAACCTCTAAGCAATTAAAAGGCAAGGCCGAAGCTTGGCCCTTGAGGATTCGGTCGGCTTCCGGTACCATGGCCCGAATTTCGGCCGGATCGCTACTGATTCGTACAGCGAGCATTTCAGTTAGTTCCAGTATGGCTAGTGGGGAGCATGGGAATCGTTGAAAGCTAAAAATTAGCCTACTGGCTGGCACCGACAACGGATTGGAATACCGAGGCGACTTCATCGGCAACGGCATGCCAAGTTCGACCTCCGCCCACCGCGGCTATCTGGTCTCGATCCCACGGATATTCCAGAGTAGCTTCCATTGCCTTTTGGAAGGCTCTGGGCGTCCGCTCGTCCACCAAGATGCCTAGGGAGGGATTGTGGACGATTTCTGGGATACCGGAGACCCGCGTGGCCACTACAGGCAAGCCACAGGCCTGCGCCTCACTGACCACATTGGGCCAACCTTCGCGGGCCGTAGCGAGCACAAAGGCATCGGCAGCTTGGTAAAGCTTGGGCAATTCCTCATTCCGGACTCCACCTAAAAACCGTACCCTATCGGCAAGCCCTAAACGAGTCGCTTGGGCCCGCAACGTGTCACCCAGGGGTCCTTGTCCGGCGATGAGCAGCATAGCTTCGGGATTTTGTAAAGTCGCCAAAGCCTCGATTAAAATATGAAACCCCTTGCCCTCAACTAGGTTCCCGACAGAAAGAAAAATGGGGGCGCTTGGGGGTAAGCTTTTCTGAATACGAGCAGCCTGCCGATCCCCTTTTTGGAAACGATCAGTGTCGACACCATTGCCTATCACGAAGCATTTGGACCTGGGTATTCCAAGTTCTAGAGCCTTGGTTTGTAAATCTGCGGAAACGCAGACGAGAGCTTGGCAGGCTTGCAGGGTATTGACAATAAGGGGCCGGATATGCGCCAGAGTAGGAAAAACATTTAGGTCGGTCCCTCGGGCCGATAGAATGACAGGGATGCCTAATTCTGCGCCTAACTGAACGGCCGCGGCACCGTCGGGATAAAGATAATGAGCATCGATGAGATCGATGGGATGTTCGGAATGGATTCGGGCTAAAGTTTTGCGTGCGCCTTGTGCCATCCATCGGGAGTAATACCGCATCCCAATGCTGGGTGTGACGAGGTAACGGGGGTGATACACAGGATAGACACCGTCCGATTCTAAGTAGGGCACCCGAGCTAGTAAATCGTAACGGGGACTGGTTTTAAAAGGGAGGCGAGGAAACCAAGGGACAGGAGCAATTACGGTTAACTTAGCCGAATGCTTGCGTGCATAGGCCTCCATGCGGGTGCGCACGAAGCCGGCGAATAAAGGCTGCAAGGAATTTGGGTATAAAGTCGTAAAAGTTAGGACATGCACAAGCAGGACATCCTTTAGAGACCCATGGCCAGAAAAATCTTCTCCGCATGATGGCTCCAGGTGAGCTCAGAAAAAACCCTTGTACGAGCGCGTAACCCAGTCGCTTTGGCTTCCTCCGGATGCTGTAACCAATCCAAAATTGCGGTTTGCATGGCGCGCATATCTCCAGCCGGAAAAATCTTCCCCGTTTCCTTTCCAGGTAAGCAATCACCAAGCCCCTCACGGATAGAGGCCATATCCGGTGCCACGATGGGAAGACCCATAGCCATGTACTCGATGAGTTTCATCGGGGAGGCATGCGGGGCAGCTTTGGGGATAATGGCATAATCGAGTGCGGAGAGGTATTCGGGTACGGAGTTGATGGGGAGCATGCCCGTGAAATGGACGCGATCCGCGATGCCCAATTCCTCGGCTTTGGCCATGACATCTTTTCGGGCAGGACCATCTCCGATAAAAAGAAAACGCAAGTCTTCGGCCTTGGCTTGTCCCCCCACTTGCGTAACCAAATCTTGCAGGCCATGCCAAGCCAAGAATTGACCCGTACTTCCCAGCACCTTGGATTGACCAAATCCCAACTGGGCGCGCACCTTTTCGCGGTCATAAGGTTTTTCAAATCGAGTTCGATCTACGGCATTGGTAAGCACCATGACTTTTTGGTCTGAAAGTTTAAATCGGCGCATAAGTTGATCGCGAAATTGCTCGGTAATGGTGATAGAGAGCTTGGAGCGGGTGAGACAATAATTTTCAAACCAAGCCGAAAGCCACTTCAATTTTAAGGGACGGCTCCGTTCAATGACCACACTATCATTTACTTCTAAGACATGCGGTATCTGCAACATTTTACAAATCAAAGTAGGCGCAAAAGTATTTAGAGAATACCGTTCATAAACGAGATCGGGTCTGTATTTAAGGCAGGATCGATACAGCTGAATACTGAGCGGAACATTGTAGACGAGCTCTAGCAATTCGAAAAGTATTTGTGGAGAAACAACTGTTATGGCCCAATAGACACGCTTGAGCATGCCGGCTTTTTTGGATTTCTTGAACTCGGCGGGTAGGGATTCTAGGGCAGTGCGTTCAGAGGGATTACAGCCCGGTAAACAGTGCATGGAAGTTTCATGACCGAGTTCTTTAAAGGCTTCGTACATGCCTCGGATATGCGATCCTTCGGCGCCAACACCTTGCGTTCGATGGGTATACAGGATCCTCATGGGATATCAGCGGAAGCGCCTAAAAACCTTTCGTGCCAAAGAGCAAAAGAGAGTAAGGCGAAAAGCGGGTAACTGTGATCGCGTAATCCAGACTGATGCTCGCGCCATAAGGATTCCACGTAGCTCCGATTGAACCAACCCGTTCGGAAAAGCCCCGCTGCTTCTAACGGATTGATTTTGGTGTCGCCACCGGCTGGGTCATTTTGGCCGGCCCATTCTTTACGGAACCATTCTTTGACGGGAATGGAAAAACCCGTTTTGGGCCGGGTAAAAATAGCCGCGGGAATAACTTTGCGCAAAGCATCTTTGAGAATAACCTTGCCTCTGCCGCCTTGTAACTTCCAATCGGAAGGAAATCGTGCAGCCAGTTCTACAAATTTATGATCGAGCAGGGGGACACGTACTTCCAGCGATACAGCCATGCTCGCTCTATCGACCTTGGTTAAAATATCATCGACCAAGTAGGTTTTGAAATCCAAGTATTGGACTTTGGAAAGAGGGTCTTGGGTCGGGCATTTATTCCAGTGGGATTCGAATACCGATAGGCTGTTATAACCACCCAACTTATCCTGAAGATCCGGTGAAAAAAGTTTGGCTTTCATGGCTGGCAAAAAATGTGACATGGTCATGAAGTAGCCTTCCATCGGCGAAAGGGATAGGCTACGGAGTAATGTTTTGGCGCGCAGGGGACGTGGTAACCAATCGGCTTTTGGATAGACTGCGCCTAACATTCCAAACAGGGGTCGGCGCACCGACGCAGGAATTTTGTTGCGAAGTTTATTTTCGAACTGGTCGAAGGAATAGCGACGGTAACCGGCAAAACTCTCATCGCCTCCATCGCCGGAAAGGGCTACGGTGACATTTCGGCGCGCCATTTCGCAGACATAAAAAGTGGGGATCATGGAAGAGTCGGCGAAGGGCTCGTCGAAATGCCAAGCGAGTTTTTTCATAATCCCGACTGCGTCCGGTGTAACCGTATGTTCGTGATGGCGGGTCTTAAAAAAACCAGCGGTCTCGCGCGCATAAGGGGTCTCGTCATAACCCTTGCGGTCAAAGCCAACCGTATTGGTTAGGATTGGGGATGTAGAATTCTTGGCCATCAAGGCTACAACGGCTGAAGAATCTACTCCGCCACTTAGAAAAGCCCCTAAAGGCACATCGCTTTCCATATGCGACTTGATGGATTCTTCCATGGAATTTAGCAGATCTTCTTCTGCCTTCTCCCGGCTGATTTCATGGCCGTATTCGGTTCGATCTGGAAAAGCCAAATCCCAATATTCTTGAATCCGAAAACTGCCATCGGCATCGATGCGCATCCAATGCCCAGCCGGCAATTTGCGGATTTGTTTGTACACGGTTTTAGGTGACGGGATGTAGAGAAAAGAAAAATAATCCGAAATCGCTTCGTAGTCGGGCTCGCGACTAAACCCAGGATAGGCAAGGATGGCTTTGCATTCAGAAGCAAAGACCACGGTTTGATGAGCCATACCGTAATAGAGGGGCTTAATACCCAATCGATCCCGTACAAGATGAAGGGAGCCGTCGGTTTTATCATGGACAGCGAAAGCGAACATCCCCCGTAATTTACGACTACAGCCATTGACACCGAATTCCTTACACCCATAAAGAAGCGTTTCGGTATCGCTTCGGCTTTTGATGGGATGCCCTTTTGCAAGTAATTCCGCACGAAGCTCATTGTGATTATAGATTTCGCCGTTAAAAACTAAGGTAAACCGACCCTCGGCATCGGTCATAGGTTGACGCCCATGGGTTAGATCAATGATGCTAAGCCGCTTATGCCCGAGGGCTACCTTATTTTTCTCATCAACAAATACGCCATCCTGATCGGGACCTCGGTGATTGAGGGTCGAGATCATTTTGCGCATTAGCGAATCGCCCTCTGGGAGGGGCACTCGACTTAGTATTCCAGCAAGTCCGCACATAAGAAAAAGTTTAGTTAAAAGGAAGGCAGGACACCTTCTCTTTTGTACAAAGGTCTTTTATTTGCATTTTGCTCAATTTGTAATAAATCTCGACAGCTGTCGAGAGCGCTTACAAAAAGAAACAGGAAATTTTTTGTCTTTTTTAGGCATGAGCGAAAAGCCTAAGGCAGGTTTTTTTCCAGCTCAGGTAAAAGTTCTCGAGTAAAATCTTCCATTCTCATTTGCACAGCTGCCTCAGGTTCACCTTTTATCGTAGGCGTTAACAATCTGACGAGGGCGGCACCGTGAGTTTTCTTGCCGACTAGTCCACCCAAGAACATCATGAAACTCGACTTCAGATAATCGGAGGTGTAAGTCTTTCCAATTTTATACCAATAATAGACCCAAGCCTGATTCATTCCATTGTCGATCGAAATTATGGTAGCATAAACCGGATTTGTCTTAAGGTTTCTTCGATTTACACTCCCGACCATGGCGCCTGAACCTCTTAGGCATGCCTCTTGGGCATGGGCTGATTTACGATTGCTTTTGGCGATATAAGCCACGACTAACTCAATGGATCTGCTTCCATTAAAGTAAGTGCGTTTTATAATGTCCCGAGTTTCTAACCCGCGTATTTCACTCGCTGTAACCTCCGAGGACTGCATCTCGTGCCATGCTCCAAGATGGGATGAAATATTTCGAGTAAGATCAGAATCGACATGGGTTGCTTGACTAAACAGTGCGCTATTAGAGGTCCAGGCCGATAGGGCCAGCATCCCAGCCGTCAATCCGGACCAAATTTTTAGTGCTCTTGGTTTCATGTCTGCCGACTTTTTCGGGGCATTTTGTCGAGTACTAGATTTACCAAATAGAGGCAGCCAAACGCAGCAAAGAAAATAATGCCGCCAGTCAATAGATGTAAATCCCAAGTCCCAATAATAGGCTTGAAAACGACTTTGGATCCCAGCCATGTGACCAGGTAGGCCACAAGGAAAATACGAATGCCATTGCCTATGATTGCGGCGGGAATAGCAGTCAGGAGAATGCCAAGGATATGCGGTTTACCTTTGTCCCGAATGAGATAGGCATAAAGTACACTAAGAGACATGAGGGAAAGCAGGCTCCGCAATCCCGAACAGACATCTCCAATGGCAAGTCGTTCCTCTCCAAACAGCATGAAGGAGCCATGACGAATGGCAGGTAAACCCGTACTGTCCAAGAAAAAGGTGGCTAGATCCGCTGCTTTTAGTTTAAGCGTGAAGTTCAGAGTACTGATGATAAACTCAGGGGGGGGGACCATAAAGATTAGGAAGAATACCGGGAACCAAACAACTTTTAGGGTTGGCAGCCCAAATTGGAGCCAGACCAAGCCCAGAAGCACAGGAATTAAAGTTAAGCCTGAGATAGAACTCACATCAGCCAGCCCTGCGATTTGATGAATAGCCAAGGAACCGGCTACCAGAAAAAAGCCATGGATGCTTCCTGAAATGGGTGCCTTCCGTATTTCGGCCCGGACCATCCAGAGAAGCCATAGAGTGACAAAAGGGATTAGCCAGCCATGGGCCATAAAGGATTCAGCCTCGTCCCAGCGGCCTTCCATCCACTTAAAAGTGGGCCAATAGTTCCAAACGACTAACCCCAGAAAGGCCAGCATCCGAAGCCTACCTCTATCCAAAGGTAGCCCGAAGTTTTTCAGCATCCTTGCGCTCATCGAAAATAATTTTTGAAGAAAGGGCTTTCTCGAGGTAATTTTTTGCCTCTTCTTTCCTTCCCATTTCACTAAATAAAAAGGCAATGTGGTAATTGAAGCCGGGATGGTCGGGAACCAGGTTTATGGCTGTGCGGAAATAACCAAGCGCTTCATCGTGTTTGCCGTTCTTGGCAAGAATCCATCCGATGGTATCGAGGATTCGGGGATCCAGCATCTTCTTGGTTTTAAGCTTTTCAAGGTAGGGTTTAGCCTTAGTTAAGTCCCTTTGATTGATGCCGTATTCCCATGCTTGGTTGTTTAGCGCAATCAGGTTTTCGGGATCAAGAGTCAACTCCTTATCGTAATATTCTGAGGCCTTTAGTCTATTGTTCCGAGAGCTGTAAAAATCTGCTAGAAAAAGGTTGAGCCCACGCTGATTGGGGTGGTCGTTGAGCAAGCTTTGACTTAGAGCAAGAATTTTATCCCACTGCCCATATTTTACATAATAGCTGAGTAAGGTGGCTTTTTGTGGGAATGTAAGGTCAGAAAGAGACTCTAAGAGTTTGGCCGCCTCGACAAAGCGGCCTTGGGAAGCCAATTGACTCGACCATAGGGTGGTGGCCAACTTATTTTTAGGCCATCGAGTGTGTAATTCTTTAATGGCCTGTGCAGCCAGTCGAGGATGGCGTAGTATGGTGTAATAATTTACTAGGGCCCACTGTCCGATATATTCTTTATCCGTTTCGAGTTGGGCTAGAAAAGCTCGAAGCCCGACTCGAAGAGTATCTGGTTGTTCATCGATATAGGCTGAAAGTTTGGCGTCTTGCCCAAGGGCGAGGTAAGCGATTCCGGTCAAGGTAGGTAGTTCTCCTCCTTTATTTCGGATTTGGAGAGCTTTCAACGTCTCCAAAGAGCGGGCCGGAATCTGGGCTTTGAAATTGAGGTAGACACTAAGCATAAGTGGTTGGGCTGCGGTCGGTGGATTGATTTCCGCCATAGTGCTGTAGATTTTGACAGCGGAATCAAAATGTAATTGCTGCGCTTTGATCACAGCAAGTTCAAAGTAGGCAGGCAGATTCTCTTCCTTGGAGTCCAAATAAGGAGTCAGGGTTTTTTCCGCTTCATCAAGTTTTCCGCTCAGGGATTGAATTTGGGCCTTCCGTACTTGGGTGGCTAGCGTCAAGGATGGGTCGGCCTTTTGCCAAGCTTCAAGAACAGCTAAGGCCGAGTCTGCCCTGCCTTCAAGCAAGTAGCTATCAAGCAACATCAGTCGAGCTGAGGCATTGGACGGATGATTCAAAAGCGCAGCCTCAATATACAATCGGGCTTCAGATACCCGACCTTGCCGAAGCATATTCTCAGAAAGCGGAAGCAGAGCGAGTACGGATTCGGGGTAGGCCTTATATAAAAAGCGCAATTGTTCCTCCGCTAAATCTAGACGCCCTTGCTTAGTCCGGACTTCGGTAAGGAGTAGCCGAGCAGGAAAATAATTGGGATCCAATTCTAAGGCGGAGTATACAGCTGCGAATGCCGTTTGAATGTCTCCGCCTTTGAAGGCCATTTGGGATAGCATAATATTTGCATCTTTGCTTTTTGGATTGGCCGCCAAGTATTTTTTTGTGTTCTCGATGGCTTCGGTGACATTATTTTCCTGAAAGTTCACCTGATTGGTAAATTTTAACACTTCAAGATTGGCATAAGGGGTGTAGCCGTCTTTGGCATTGAAGGCTAATTCATATTCTTGTCTAGCGGCAGTATAGTTCTTCTCTTGCACAAACAGCCGAGCCTTAGTCAGATGTCGGGCGAAACGTTTTGAGGGTAGGTTTTCTCGCACAATGAAAGCCGCGCCTACAAGTAAAACCAAAGCCACAACGGCAATGACTATTTTTTTCATATTTTGTTTCCGAAATTCAAGGTGTTTAGAGGATTTGTGGATTACGCAGGAATTCCCAGAAAAGGACTAAATTTGAATAAAAAGTCAATATTCGGCAACCTATTAGGGCTTGAAGTATATGTCTAATAAGAAATTCTCTCAAGAAGATTGGAATGATTCGCCTCCAGCAGCGCGGAGAATTCCTTCCATTGCAACCCTTTGCCATATTTTTTGGTTGAAAAAGTGGCCTATTCTAATTGCATGGCTGCTTTTTGGCCTTCCTGTTGGCGTGCTCCTATCCATTTTTGATATCCCAGTCACTTATTCTGCAACCACGGTACTTCGGTTTCCCAATGTCGTAGGCGCGCAAACCAATGTAATGCGCGATATTGCCATCACTCAGCGGGAAAGTATTCTTGGAATTATTAATAGTTGGCAAGTCATGGAAGGGACGACAAAAAAGTTAAGCCTACGCCTACGAATTGCCACCAAAAACATTTTTCGAAAGTCCCTTTTTCGAAACATCACCTATACGGATGAACTAGGGCTGGGAGTTTACATATTAGAAGTTGAAAAGAATAGTCGAAAGGCCACGCTTATGTATCGGCCAAAGGAGGCCAAAGCCGAGTACACTTTGTTCAACGGTCAAATAGGCGCAGATAACCATATTAGCACAAATGGATTAGAACTGGTTTTACAAGAAAGCCTCATCAAAGGGGGAAAAGGCATTCGTGTTGAGATGGAAATGAAGCCCACAGAAGAAACCATCGAAGACCTGCGTGATGCTATGACGGTTAGGTCCTTGGGAACAGTAAATTTGGAAATCAAATTAAAGGATAGCGATCCTTACTTTGTGGCAGAAATCCTAGACGCCCTACGCATTCAATTTCTGGAAGTCTATTATGGAACCACGGAAGTTCAGGACGTGGGGATTCTAGTTCAAATGGAAAAAGATTTGGAAATATCAAAAAAGAAGCTGGATCAAAGCCAAGGTGAACTTTCGGATTATTACGCTTCGCATCCGGAACTTACCCGGAATCAAAACGCTCCCCAAACCGAGGATAATCTAGCCTTCCTGGATTCGCGGCAAGAATCAGAACGCACAGAAAGGGTAGTTCGACAATTGCGAAGCGTGGCTCAAGCCAAGCCGACTGGAAGCAGTGATGACGAGCAGTTTTATTGGGCGGCAGAAATGATCCAAAGCATGGTTCAAGCGGAAGAGCCCCGAGCCTCCATACTTAGGGGAGCCATGTCGGCATTAACCGCTAAGCAAAACAATTATCGCACTACTCTTGGTCCAGATCATCCCAAAGTGTTGGCGCTCAGGACTGAAAAGGATTCCCTTTATAAACAAATTGATGAAGTACAAATTGCACTCTTAAGTCGACTGGAAAAAGAATTGACTCAATCACGCATTCGCATGGCCCGATCGACTCCTGCTCGAGCCACCCAAGTTCCGGTCAAACTGCAATTGGAAGCGGAACGTTTGACACAGGTGAATACCCAAAGTCAACAAATCTACGATCGATTGCTGGAAAGCTACAATCGGGCGAAACTCGTGACAGGATCTGAATTTTTTAAAGTAACCGTGGTGGATCCAGCCCGGCCCGCAAGGTATAAGCCGCCCAATTTCCAAACTCGACTGATTATCGCCGTTTTTGCTATGGTGGTTTTGTCCCTAGCTATCCCAGCATTGCTGCTTTTATGGAACATCATTTTTTTAAAGGTTTGGATTAGGGATGATTTGTCCCAGTTATTGGGTATGAAGTCGTTAGGTGTTATCGCCTTTAACCCCAATGTCCATGGAAAAGCAAAGTCAAAGGAAGCTAAGCAAGTCAACCGAAAGGGAAATACCAGGTCAAAAAACCACGAGGATAAAGCGGAACAAGTGGCGGATATCGACGCTCCCAAGCCCACTCGCCCCCCAGATCCCCTGCTGCTTTTCTATGGAAGCGCCTATCGGGTAGAGGATCTGGAAGCATACCGGGTCCTCCGTGAAGAAGTTGAAAATTTTTTCCGCAACGAACGGCCTGGTAAGTACTGCCTGATGGTTACCTCCACCCAACCCAATGAGGGTAAAACCATTATCACCAGCAATCTAGCCATGACGTTTGCCCGAAAAGGCAAGCGAACTTTACTGATTGATGCCGATTTCCGGTTGGGTCGAATTGACAAGGTCTTCAATATGGCCGGTGCGACGGGCCTGGATGAGCTTTTAAGTCAAACGGATATGACCGACGCGCAGTTCATGGAAACGGTCACTCTCTGTTTCCAGCCCACCATGCAGCGGAACCTGATAGTGGTTCCCCGCAAAAAATTCAACCCCAATGCCGGTGAAATTGTTAGCTCCGATCGATTTAAGGCTTTTATCCGTATGGCTTGCGAGCAGTTTGATGTCGTTCTCATTGATACCCCGCCAGTAATGATTACTCCAGAACCGTTGTCCCTTGCCGAAGTCACTGATGGCGTAATTTATGTTTGCCGCTCAGGAAATACTTCAGTAAGCGATTCGCTTGAAGCTGTCGAGGTTTTGGAAGAGCGCGGTGTTAAGGTGGCGGCTGTGCTCAACGGTGTGAAGGGATCCCCGTTCATTCAAAATCGGTATACCAAGTACTCCTACTACTATGGTCAACCAAGTGCGGACGAGACTTTTACTTAATCGCCAATGCTAATATTGACGTTCCTGATTGTCGGCACTTTGCTTAATTTGGTGCTCGGCTTCCTCGTCCAGTTTAAATCCTATCAAAAAAATTTCAAGTATGTTCTTATTGGGCTCAGTGGATTATTTGCTGCACACCTTTGGCTCGGGTATCTTTCCGTTTTTGCCAATACCGTTAACCAATGGTTCGAGTACCAAAGAATGCTCCAAGTCGTTGGACTTTTTGTTGCCTTAGCCACTTTGGAGTTATCGCGTCATTTTCTTCGGGGAAACGCCTCCGAATCCACCTGGATTTGGGAGCGCTGGAGGATTTCCTTATTCACTGTATCGGCAATTGGTGTCGTGATTTGTGCACTGGTTTTATGGATGCCGGGGACAATAGTCCCGTGGGGCGATCCCGCGGTACCTTTAGTGGCATTTTCGGGATTAGGTTTATTGGTTCCGGTTCTAAGAGTTTTATCAGCCATCTATACCTTATATCTATTGGAGAACACGTACCGTTTTTCCCAGGACTACCAACGACGAATTGCGCGCCTCTGTTTTATTGGTCTGGGTGGTTTATCTATTTTCCATATCGGCCTATTTTCCAGGGTCATTCTATACCGGGTACTTCCAAGCCATTTTGCTGAGGCCTCATCCGTGGTGTACGGGGTATTCTACCCTGTGATCTTGTTGGGCTTTTTAAGGTACCGGTTAGGGTCGGAATCGATTTCAATTCCTCGCGATATCATCTATACCTCGGCGACGGTTTTCCTAACCGGGGCCGCGTTTCTGGGAGTCGCGCTCACTATTCTGGCTTTTCAATGGTTGCAGTTGGATTTCAATTATTTCGAACGTTTTTTGTTTGGGTTTACCCTTTGTTTCTTGTCCGTTCTGGTTTTGGGATCGGGAACCATGCGCAGGCGTATCAGCCGTTTTGTAAACCGAAAATTCTATTCACGCAAATATGATTACCAAGAACAGTTCTTTCGCTTACACAAGACCGCCACTTCCGGGGCCGACGTAGATTCAGCCCTCACCGAACTTATCGAAAACATGAAGTATTCTGTATCCGTCAATGACGCATTTTTTTTCATCCTGAATTGGCAAGATGGAAATTTCTATCAACATGAAAACAAAGAAGAAGCCACCCGTCGAGGTTTAATCATCAGCGGCGATGGCCCATTGGCTCAAACTTTGACCAAAGCCGGTCTCCCTGTGGACCTGTATTCAAGGGAGAGTACAAGCTTGGCCCGCCGGGCCGCCGTCTCGGAAGAAGCTTTGGTCAACGAATTGGGTTTGGATGCGATCTTTCCGGTTTTTATCGGTGAGCGCCTGGCCGGTTTTCTTTCACTGCAAGGCGGCCGGCGAGAGCCTTTTAAGCCGGAGGATCTCGAACTGATCGCCGTCTTTACCACTTCCATCGGCGACGTACTCTTCAAAAATAGAATGCTGAATGAACGCATCGAAAAAAAGCAATTCGAGTCGTTTCACCATGTCGCATCCTTCATCATCCACGACATCAAGAATCAAGTGGCCACACTCAATCTGCTTTTAAAGAATGCCGAACGGAACTTGGGCAATCCGTCTTTTCAAACCAGTATGCTGAGTTCAGTGAAGAGCTGCGCGGTCAACTTGCAAAACCTGATCGATAGACTGTCCGTTACGCCCAAAGCACAGGTGCTTGACCTCGTATCGCATCCCTTGCGCCCCCTGCTGGAAGAAGTGGCGGCCAATTCCGGCCTAGCGACCCTACCCGGTTTGGCTTTTGCATTTGGCGGTGAAGGCCAGGTAACAGCTCCCATGGATAGGCAGGCCCTGTTTTTTGTGGTCCGGAATCTTATCAACAACGCACTCGAGTCCATGCCGAATTTGGAACCGAATACCCGTCTGGCCTTGTCTTACGGCACCCTGACGCCAAGCGTTCCCGCCCGCCTGCGCGATTTATTCGGAGGTGGGGACCGGTTCTTCGCCAGCTATGGCGCCTATATCCTGGTCGAAGACACTGGCGCCGGCATGGATCCCCACTTCGTCCGCCACCGGCTCTTCCAGCCCTTTGCCACCACTAAAGAGAAAGGCGTCGGCATCGGCCTATACCAATGCAAAACCCTGGTGGAGAAAATGGGAGGCCGCATTCTTTGTCATTCGGAAGTGGGTACCGGCACGGAATTTTGCATTTTACTTCCCGCCGGATCAGGAGACCAAAGGTCTATCGCTACAATCGAAAAGTCTTAACCAAAAGATTCGATTTTGCGACGACGGGCGAATACGCCGAGACCAATCACTCCCAGTCCCATCCTGGTCCAAGTGGATGGGAGCGGCTTGAACAGCGACAAGCCCCCTATGCCCCGGGGCAATTTATGTACCATATAAAAAATGGTCGAAATTGCCCCATTTAAGTCGAGGCCGACATCGGTGACTATCTTTTCACTTTGCGAACCAAGTTCCATTCCTCCGGCACATCAAGGGAAACCTCCATGGTCAAATTGCTCTTAGTGGAAGACAATATCGGACTGAGGGAGCAGATGAAATGGGCTCTCAATTCCGAGTATGAAATATTGGAAACGGAAACGCTGGCGGGTTCTTTGGAATTCATTCACAAGCAAAGGCCGGGTTTGTTCTGTTTGGACATGGGCCTGGAGAATAAACCTGAGCGCGGCCTGGAGATTATCGATGCCGTCTTAGGGATGGATCGAATGGCAAAAATTATCGTCCTCACTTCCAATATGAGCCAAGACTTAGGTCGCCGCGCTGTCGAACGCGGAGCCTTCGATTTTCTGCAGAAGCCCGTGGACATCGACGAACTCAAGGTCATCCTCGCTCGCGCCTGTCGGCTGAGCGCACTGGAAAAGCCCCCGCTCGAAATGGCCGCGCCAGGGCTTCCCAGCGACAAGGACGATCTCATGATTGGCAGCAGCGAACCGATGAAAAAGATCTTTGAACATATTCGCAAGCTGGCAGCCACCGATGTGAGCGTTCTGATTACGGGCGAAAGCGGAACGGGCAAAGAGCTGTGCGCCCGTGCCGTGCATTTTCACAGCCAACGCAGGAATGAAATCTTTGTACCCATCAATTGCGGTTCCATCCCCGCCAGCCTGATTGAGGCTGAACTCTTCGGGTATGTGCGAGGCGCTTTTACCGGGGCCAATACGGACAAGATGGGCCTTATCGAATCTGCCCATAAGGGCACGCTTTTCCTGGACGAAATCGGGGATATGCCCATGACCCTGCAGGTCAAGCTGCTCCGCTTCCTACAGGATCAAAAACTGCAACGCGTGGGCGAGACCACTTTCCGTTCATTGGATGTCCGCATCATCGCCGCCACCAACAAAACCAACCTGTCCGACAAGGACAATTCCGCCATGCGCACCGATCTCTATTATCGCCTGAGCGAATTCGAAACTACCCTGCCGCCACTGCGCGATCGCCAGGACGATATTCTTCTCATTGCCGATAAAATCATCGAGAACAACCGGACCAAGTTCAACCAGTCCCGGCTTAAGCTGAGCAAGCGCGCGGAACAAATGCTTTTGAACTACAGTTGGCCTGGAAACGTGCGTGAACTCGAAAACAAACTCAACCGCGCCTCGATTACCTGCGCCTCCCAGATTATCGAATGCGAGGATTTGCAGCTTTCGGAAACTTCCTTTACGGTTCTTTCCTATCGCGACGCGCGTCAGATGTTCGACCGAAACTTCTTGCTCAACGCTTTGAAGCAGGCTAAGGGGAATATTTCCAACACCGCCAAGGTCACGGGCCTTACGCGCCCCACTTTATATGATATGATGAAAAAGAATGGGATTTCCGTTCAGCTGGAAGCCAAGATGGACGATGGGACAGCGCCTTAAGTCCAGCTCGTCCTTCCACTCCGGCCAGATTTTCCGGGGCTGCGATTAGCTATTTCGAAACACGATGGGATACGCTGTGAGCGTTAGGCCGATTAAAAACTGGAGTATAATTGCATGCACGAAATAGGGAAAGATGCCCAGCGCCAATCCGCATAGAAACAGGCGGCCATTCCCACGACGCTTACCGGAATAGCAGTATCCCATTCCGACAAATCCGAAAAATACCCAGACAAAGGCTTGGGAAGCAGTCATGAAAATCGATCCGTCATTGCAGCGCGTTGAGACATATTTTTCGAAACTCCTCGCATGTATACACGGTAACACCAGCAGTCAAAGCCGCGGTATACTGCGCGGGGTCTTCCGTCAAAAGAATTAGGCCATCCACTTTGGCCACGGCCACGTTCATGTAATCTCCCGCCTTGATATACGGCAATTCCGCATCGAAATATTTGGCAAAGAAGGCGGTGTCGATGGGAAGAAAATCGTATTGCAGGGGCGTAGACTCGCTGATATCTTCGTTTAGTTTGAGGGAGGCTCCCTGATCGACGGCCGCTTTTTTGGCATGCAACAGTCCGGATTTGATTTCAAACATGGCGTGCATGGGAACTTTGATTTTGATACCATTGTCGATAAGATAGACGCCAATAAGTTTGCCAAATTTATGACCAGGCCGAGAGGTGACGAGAATATCCAGAATGACGCTGGTATCGACCACGATTTCCTTCTGCATGTAAGGAATTATAGCCTTAAAAGCCCATTCAATAGTCCACTAAAAGTAAAGGAACGGCAGTTACCACTTTGTCACCATTGCGAATAATGGCCCCCAGTTGCTACATATTTCCCTGGTAAACTGGAATAATTCACCCGTCCCTTGCCAATCCCCCTCTCGCAATAGTACCTTGGAAACTGAGAATACCAGGAAAGTTTCCTGCGTTTCTAAGGATGTTTGGAAGCCCTATGACGGCCATACTTGCTTCTTCCAAAACGGCAGTCTCCAAAAACACTCCCAGCAACGGTACACCCAGAAAAAGTACACCCAGAAAAATCGCGCCTACAAAATCCGATGTGGATACCAAGCAACGCATTTTGCTGCAGGCACAGGCACTTTTCTTTCGTCTGGGTTTCAGCCAAGTCACCATGGACGAAACCGCCGAGCGGTTGGGCATGAGTAAAAAAACCCTTTATCGCTTTTTTCCCAGCAAGGAGGACTTGCTTCAAGAAGTCACCCGTGTTCATCTGGAGGAATGCGATCAGGAGCTGACTGCCATTTGTAGGCAGGAAGGCGTCGATCCTTTAACGAAGCTCAAACGTTATCTGAATTATTTGACGGCTCTCTATGCCAAAATGAGCGGCGCTTTGCTGTACGATTTGCAGCGCCATGCCCCGGAAATCTGGAATCAGGTTGAAAGCAAACGGCAGGCGTGTTTGAATACGCACTTTGGCGCTTTGATCAAGGAAGGGCGGCAAAAAGGCCACTTCCGCAAAGATGTGGACGAGCGACTTTTTGTGCTCATCTATGCCCATGTACTGCGGGATATCCTCAATCCGCAAGTTCTTTCGGAACTTCCCTTTAAACCCAATCAGGTCTTTGATACCGTAGTCAAAGTCTTGTTTCAGGGTTTGCTCACCGATAAAGCCAGGACGGAATACCATGTTAAATAGTCTGTTTTGCCTCGCATTGACATTGTCTTCCGGAACCACTCCCTTGTCCCTGGAAGCGGCCATACGCGAATCCTTGTCCAAGAGCGAAGAGGCCTTGATCCTCCAAGAAAAAAAGAAAAAGTTCGAGGCTTTAAAGCGCGAAGCTTGGTCCAGCGCCTACCCGCAAATCACCGCCAACGCCAATGTTGGCAGGGGCGCGAGCGCAGTGGATCCCTCCGTGTTTCCCTTTGGCGGCAGTGACTCCATGCCCGTTTTTAATGTCGAACAAAACCGCTTCGCTTGGGATGTGGAATTTCAGCAATCCCTGTTTTCTTTTGGCAGGCTCAGCCAAGTTATCAAAGTGGCCAATATACAGGAAAATGCCGAAACCGCTTCGCGGCGACGTTCAGCACAGCAATTGCAATTGCAAGTACTCGATGCCTATTACAACTTGATCAACTCCCGCGCTCGTCTGAAAACCCTGCAAGCCTCCGAACAAAGAGCCAGGGAAACGCAGGCTTTTCTGGAAAGCAATTTCAAAATGGGATCGGGTCTCCGCTCCAATGTGCTGCGTGCATTAACCGCGCTAAAATCCCTGGAACCGCAGCGTATCCATGCCGAACGCGATGCGGAAGGCGCCCGCATGTTTCTAAATCGGATTCTAGGTAGGGAAGTGGATGCGCCCATCGAGCTGGATGAAAGTGTAACTCTGGAGCTCGCTGCCATGGGTGCAATTCCCGATGCCAAGGCCATGGAAACAATTCTCGACGATAGGCCTGACTTAAAATCGATGGAGCTGAACCGCCAATCTCTTGAAGGGCAGGCAAAATATTTGCGCATGTTGTATCTGCCCTCACTGGGCGCGCAAGGGAAATACGGTATTACGGCTTTCAAAACAAGGCAATTGGGCGATATCGCAAAAAATCATGAATGGCAAATCGGCATTGGTTTGCGTTGGCCGATTTTTGACGGCTTTACACTTGCTGCCAAGGCCCAGCAAGTGGAATCGGAATCCCGCAGCCTGGGGCTGACGGCAAGGCAAATCCGGAAACTGACGGTGGTGGAAATCGGCGGTGCGTATATGGATTACAAAGCCGCCGACTCCGCGCTAGCCGCCGCCGAACAAGCTGTACTCGCTGCAGAAGAAGCGCAAGCCATGGTCACTTCGGAATTCCGTTCCGGCAAGGGTCAGCTTACGGATCTTTTGGATGCGGAACAATCGCTGCGAGAAGCGTCCTTGGGTGTATTAGGCGCACGCTATGCCAGTGTGCGGTCCCGCGCGGCGCTGCGTCTGGCTTTGGGTAAAAGTTTGCTAAACGAGGAGACTCCATGAATTTCTCAACCACAAAATCGATCACCATGGGACTAGCCGCAACCATGGCTTTTGCTGCCACTCTGACTCTGGTCGGCTGCGAAAAAAAGAAAACCGGTGCAGGCGAGGACGGCAAAGATGCATCGTCTGCCGCAAAAGCTTCGATTCGCGTGGTGGCGGTTGCTGTCTCCGCTCACGCCTTTGAAGATTGGGGCAATTACAGTGCAGACTTGCGCGGATCCGATGACGCCACCTTGGCCGCCCCCATGCAAGGCGGACGCGTAGCCAGCGTGGTAGAAGTGGGCAAAGCCGTGAAAGCGGGTCAGGCTCTTTGTAATATCGAAAGCGATCGCTACCTGGCTATGCTCATGCAAGCTAAGTCCGCGGTGGAAGTGGCCAATGGAGAAGTCGATCGACAAAAAGTGAATGTGGAAAAAGGTTTTGTGGGCAAGGCCGTAAAGGATCAGGCGGAGTTTGGCTTCCAGCAGGCGCGCGTTGCCATGCTTCAGGCGCAGCGGGCCTACGAAGACAGCCGCTGCCAGGCTCCTTTTAGTGGAGTGATGGTCAGCCGTATGGTCGAGCGTTATCAAACCGTGGCGCCGGGCCAACCCACCGTACGTCTAGCCGCCACCTCGCGTTTAGAGGCCGTGGTTTCGATTCCGGAAGCCGAAGCCCGCGATTTTCATGAAGGCCAAAGCGCCGAGTTCAGTCAAGTACAAGATACAGCTCGGACCTTTTCCGGCAAGCTCAAAAGCATTGACCGCGCTGTGGAAGCCAAGAACCGCACCGTGATGGCCCGCATCGACATTCCCAACTCCGGCAACGTGCTCCGGCCAGGAATGGTAGGCCGCACACGGATCCTTCGGAAAAAATATGCTCAAGCTGTGGTCGTGCCTTCGACCGCAATTTTGCGGTTGCAAGATGGCACCATGGCCATGTTGGTTAGAGATGGCAAGGCCGTGCAAGTGCCGGTAAACCTGGGCCCCGCTTCGGGTGATTCTGTGGTCGTGGAAACAGGCCTAACAGTGGGTGACATGCTCATCACCGTTGGCGCCTTCCAGGTGTCCACTGGAACCCCGGTTCAGTTTTAAATAGGAACTCAGGTCCAGTATCAAACAGGAACCCGGCTCCAACACTAGGCGCTGCCGGGGTGTAAAAAGTTTACAGGGAGTCTATCCATGACAAAGTTTGCCGTCAAAAACCCCGTCACCGTGCTTGTGCTGGCGGTCATCCTGCTCCTAGCCGGATCCATGTCGTATAAAAACATGCCTTTGGAATCCTTCCCGGAAGTGAAGATTCCCCTCATCTTTGTCAACGTGGTCTATCCAGGCGCCTCCCCGGAAGACATTGAAAAAACCGTCACCAAAAAAATCGAAGACAAGCTCGAGGGCATGGACGGAGTCAAAAAGATTTCCAGCCAATCCAAAGAAAGCATCGGTTCCATACAGGTTGAATTCAATGCCGATGTGAAAGTGGAAACCGCTTTGCGCCGCGTCAAGGACAAGGTGGACGAAGCCAAACCAGACTTGCCCACGGATGCGGAAGAACCGATGGTACAAGAACTCAACTTTTCCAACATTCCCATCTTTGTCATGTCGCTTTCCGGCGACTATGAAAGCGAGAAGCTCGATCGACTGGTGGAAGAGCTCAAAGATAAAGTAAAATCCATACCCGGCGTCCTCGACGCAACCATCACCGGCAAGCAGGAAAAAGAAGTGGCCATCGACGCCGACCCCGCCCGCTTGCGTCAATACGGCGTAAGCCTCAATGACTTGATGAAAACCGTACAAGGCCAACATCGCAATATCCCGGGCGGCACGCTCAAAGCGGGAGGCAGCCGATTTTCCGTACAGCTAACCGGCGAACTCACCGATCCGGATAAATTCGGTGAACTGGTAGTGCGCGGAAGCGGCGCCAGCCTGGTGCGCGTTCGTGATGTGGCCAATGTCCATTTCGGATACGCACGGGATCGCAATACCGTATTCCGATTGCACGGCAAAAATTCACAGGCCATCGCCGTCACCAAACGGGGCGGCTCCAACATTGTCGATCTTGTCGATGAAGCCAAAAGAACCGTGGAAGAGCTGCGGCCCACTTGGCCAGAAGGCACCCATATCAATTACACATTCGACCAAAGTGTCGCCATCCGCCGTATGGCCCGCGAATTGCAAAACCATATTCTCACCGGTCTTGTTCTAGTTGTACTCATACTTTCCTTCTTCCTTGGAGTTCGTAACAGCTTCTTTATCTCCACAGCCATCCCCTTCTCAATGATGATGGGATTTCTGGTGCTCGATTATATGGGCGTTACCCTGAACATGGTGGTTCTCTTTTCCTTAGTCATTGGACTAGGTATGCTAGTGGACGATGGCATCGTGGTGGTGGAAAATATCTACCGACATCTGCAAATGGGAAAAACCAAATCCCAAGCCGCCGTGGATGGGACCAAGGAAGTGATGTTGCCTGTAGCTACGGCTACCTTGACGACGATATTCGCATTTCTCCCTCTTTTGCTGATGCCGGGCATGATGGGCCAGTTTTTCAAATACCTTCCGATTACCGTATCGGTTACCTTGGCCGGCTCCTTATTTGTGGCTTTTGTGTTCAATCCGGTATTCGCATCCTTGTTTATGAATGCCAATGCAAAAGGCATGGAAGAGGGCGGGGGAGAGCGTTTTGAAAAAGTGAAGAATTGGTACAGCGGCGTGCTCGATAAAGCCTTGCGGCACCCTTGGCTGATCACACTGTTCTGCATCCTGTTTGTAGTAGGTGGCATCATGGCCTACGGTAAATTTGGCACCGGCGTGGTGTTCTTCCCAAAAATCGATCCGCTGGTAGTGGCTGTAGATGTGGAGGGACCACTCGGCATCGATATCGATGAGACAGATTCAGCCCTTAAAATTATCGAAGCAAGAATATTTACCATGCCCGAAGACAGCGCCGATGTGGAAAGTTACTCCGGTGTAGTCGGCTTTGGAAAGACAGCCATGGGTGGGGATCGCACTCCGGAATCGAATAAGGCCTATCTCGATGTCGGCTTTGTGGATTATAACGAACGCAAAGTGTCCTCCTGGAAATCCATGACCTGGATGGAAAATCATTCCAAGGACCTTTTGCCAGGCTGGAAAGTAAATGTCAAGCAGCAGCAGGAAGGGCCACCCCAAGGTTTCCCGGTATCCTATGAGGTAACCGGTGAGGACTTTACGGAGCTGAGCAAATTGGCCGAGGATATCAAAACAAAGCTGCGCACCGTCCCCAACTTGGTCAACATCGACTGGGATTATGAACCCGTGCGGCCGGAGCTACGCGTCGATATCGACCGCGAGCAAGCAATGCTGATGGGCGTTACCACTGCCGATGTGGCCATGGCCGTGCGAGGCTCCATCCACGGGATAGAAGCCGCCAAATACCGGCAAGGCAAAGATGAATACAATGTGATGATCCGACTCGATCCAAAAACCCGTGAATCCTTTTCCGGGCTTGATCAAATCACGGTGCCACACGAAGGTACGATAGTGCCGTTAACCTCAATGGTACGTATCACCCAGGGCGCGAGCCTTGCCAAGATCAATCATTTGAACGGTGACCGCACCATCCAGGTTTGGGCGGAAATGGCCCCAGGTGTCAAAGATGAAAGCGTAGCGAAGAAGGCTTCCGCCGATCTCATCGCAAAAATCAGCGCCCCTCCCGGATACAAAATCCAGTCCGGTAGCAGCAACCGGGAACAAGACGAAACGACGGCTTTCCTGAAACGCGCCTTTTTCATCGCCGTATCCCTGGTGTTCCTAACTATGGTGGCGCAGTTCAATTCTGTGCTACAACCTTTCCTGGTGCTAATAGGCATCATCCTGTCCTTGGGAGGCGTATTCTGGGGCCTGCTCATCGTACATACCACCTTCGCTATCATGATGACGGGAATCGGTATCATCGCCTTAGCAGGTGTGGTGGCCAAAAACGGCATTGTGCTTATCGATTTTATCAACCACTTAAGAAGGCAAGGAACCCCTTTACGCGAAGCGGTAATCAAAGGCGGTGCGACGCGACTGCGCCCTGTACTCCTAACCGCTATCACCGCGATGATTGGGCTCCTGCCCATGGCCACAGGAAAAGGCATCGACTTTATCCATTTCGGCATCGAACTGAAAAGTGAATCCTCGCTTTGGTGGGCACCCATGGCCTGGGGGATTTTCTGGGGCCTGCTTTTCAATACACTACTGGTATTGGTGGTCGTGCCAACCTTCTATTACTCCTGGGAAAAACGCAAGGAACGCATGGGCATGGGAGTTCATAAGTACGACGCCACGCCTTAAAAGAATCGAATCGGTTTAAATATCGAGCGGGCTGATCACTTTTCCAGATAGGGATTGAACGGCATGGGTATAAATCATGGTGGTAGCCACATCATTATGCCCCATGAGCTCCTGAACAGTGCGAATATCATATCCCATCTGCAACAAATGCGTAGCAAAACTATGCCGTAAAGTATGCGGTGTAATCCGTTTGTTCAGCTGCAAAACTCCTGCCGCCCGTTTGAATTCTTTTTGGACAATGGATTCATGCCAATGAAAGCGTCTAAATTTTCCCTCTCCTTCAATCAACACCAATCGCGTAGAAGGAAAAACCCATTGCCAAGGCCACTCCCGAGCGGCATTAGGCATTTTCCTAGTCAGTGAATCTTGAATAACAACGCCCGCATACCCTCCCGCCAAATCCCTTTCCCAAAGCATCCGAATTTCCTCGAGATGAATTTGCAAAGCCGGAATCAACTTCTTGGGCAAAGGCAAACAGCGACTCTTATTTCCTTTACCATTAAAAACAGTTAGACCCCCAGCATCCAAATCCAAATCCTGCACCCGAAGCGTCAAAGCCTCACCCAACCGAAGCCCACACCCATACATCAATTGCGCAAATATTTTGTGCACACCATCCAGTTCCGCCAAAATCGAATGCACTTCATTCCGTGAAAGCACCGTAGGCACATTCATGCTGGATTTGGCTCTGGGCGTATCCTGCAAGCCTCGAAACTCAAGCCTCAGCACCTTGGTATAAAAAAACAGCAAAGCACTAAAAGCCTGGTTTTGAGTGGAACCGGAAACCTTTTCCTCCGTCGCTAAATAAACCAGAAATTTCCGCGCATCTTCCTCACGCAAACTCGCCGGCAACCGAGTTTTCAAATACTTGGCAAAAGTCCGCACCCAAAAAACATACGCCTTCAAGGTTTTAACAGAATAATGACGAAGCTTAATCTCCATGCGCAATCGATGCATCTCCACATGCCAACTCATCGCATCCTGATGCGAAGCAAAAGCCTGATGCGAAGCAGCAACTTGATCTATGGTCCTACTACTGAAAACCCCAGAATGGACAGGACTTGTTTCATCCGAAAACGAATTGGTTTCAATGCCCACCTTAAAATCCGAATCCGGTTCACGATCCCTATGCTTCTCGTCACCTCTACTGTTAAGGCTACCCTCAACTGAATCCTTAATTTTTCCACGATTTTCATCGGATAGGCAAAACCGTATCCAATACAAGCGCACCGCAGCCTGAGCCTGCCTAATCTGAAAATCTAGCCTCCCGCTTTTCCGTAAATGCTCAGTAAATGGCGGAAGGTTGTGCGACCCACAAATAGCCAATTCGCGCGGCCGACAAAAAAACAAATAATCCAACAGCCACTTGATATAAAATTCCCGATGATGAACCGATATCCCAGACTCCAACCCCAAAACGCCCCTATACCTCCCCACTATCTCCACAAACGACCCACGATTCTCCATCTTCCACCCCCATCCCTTCCATAGCGGTTCAATCAAATGACCCGCAACGTATCAATTCAAAAAACCCCCAGCAAAAAACACCTTTTCGCCCTTTCCAAGATTAAATAAAATTCAAATCGAAAAAGAAAGCTGTGCACACCATCACAATTCCCTTATAAAACCTATGGATTAAGCTTTAAAGGCGCCCCATGGAATTGCAGGTTAACAAAATGAGCCGCATAAAGGCGAAGCCAAATGTTTCTAAATTTGTGAAAAAGAGGAGATTGGCTTGCCAAGGTGCGGGTGTGTATGCGGGTTAATAATATTGTTAGACGGACCAAACATAGGAAAAATTGAAGAATGAAAATTGACCCCGGTCGTTCATCCATAGATACCCATAAGCAAATCTACGAACAAGTATTGGGAATGGGGTTGAGATACAAATTCAAACCTATTTCCGAGTTCGAATCGAAATGGTATCGCGACGCTCAAGATGGAGCCTTCATACTTTATCCCCATCCAACTATAAACGACCCAAACAATGCGATAAATGGCTGCCAATATCCGAATGTTTGGATCAGGCACAATCCCGATCAAAATCAATTGGAATTCGGAATAGCATTTTGGTCCGTCCCTTCTGTAGACCAACGATTCGTGAACTTTGCTCACAACAAAAATGAGAAACAAAAAGATAGAGCGCTTAAAATATTGAAGTCCCTGCCGGAAAATTGGCTTTTCCGTGTATACAAGAAGAAGAGGTTTGGAAAAGACGAAATAGTCTACGAAAATCAATGCAAGAAAATTGACAGTAAAGAACTGTTCTCAATCATTTCCATAATTATGGATTGGCGAATTCAATGGAAAGATGAAGCGTCAGAGGCCGGAAATTGGACAACGCCAGCAATAAATTTTATGAGAGGTGCCGCGAATCCATATGAATCAGATGCATTAATTCAAAGCTTATTTACTGTCTACGACGAGATAATCGAAATGACCCCATCTAAAATTATAAATGAAGAAACAAACAAAAACAAAAAGGAGCTAAAAGAAAAGCTTGCCAACCTTCAAAGGAACAGGGAAGCAAGCAAATTTAAGGACGCAATTGATGTGCGGATAAAAGCGGTTAAAGATGAATTAGAGAACCTAGGTTAAACCCAAAAATGCATACCACCAAACTAAATGGTGACTGCTGCATAACAATCGATTCAATCCGAAAAGCCTCCGCCGTCATGTCCTTAGCGGGTTAACCGGTCGTTAGACGGATAATTGTAGTCCCATAAATCAAGCGGAATCACGGGACGGACGAAATAAAAAAGTTATCATTTGTATCCAAGGGTATCTTTCCCTTCGGAAAATAGATAAGGTTCAATCAAATGACAATAGAGAATTCATGAAAAAGCTGGAAGTGATTTCACAACTCTCACACTTGAAAACACATTTTATAAACGCCACTCTTCTTAGTGCTGTTGAACGTGAAGAAAAAATGAATTCCGATGTTGGGAAAAAAATCGGAGGACCGGAAGTTCTTAAAAATATTGCACGCGGGTCAGCTTTTATCATTTACTTCGCATTTCTTGAAAATAATATTGGAAAGGGATTGTTTGAGAAGTTATCAAAAGAAGAGTTTCGCAAAAATCTGCCGGCCATTGATTGGATTTCTTTCGATATAGCGAAATTTATTCGCAACCGCGCAGCGCATTCTTTTTCAATGGAAATAATGGACAAAAATGAAAGTCCAGGGGACATCAAAAGACGAAACGTGATGATGTTAAAGATTTCTGAAGCATCCTTTCCTGGATTAAATGTTTGCAACGGAAAGATAGAGATTACAGATCAGTCGGTTCATGAGTGCTTGAGGTCCGTGTGGAAAATAGTTGAGGCTGTTCTTGTCTCAAACTAGTGTTAGTTTGCGCGCTCTGCCAGCATAGAAATCCCATGTGCTACTCCCTATGAATGAAAAGACCGCCCCCAAAGAAATACCGAGCCCCACAACGCCTAACACCGCCATTACACTTCGCTCGATCGTCGATTCTTTGGGTTTTCTACTCGCTCGGGGCTTCGCCCAAATGGGTTTTGAGGAGTGCCCGGCAATTCAGACTGGGATTCGGCTACACTAACTTTCCCTGAATTCATCACAAGCAGTCTTCGTCAGTTCGCCTCAACCCGTTTTCATTGCTCGCTGCGGGTTTGGGCAACGGGCTCGGCACTCACCACTTCGCCCAAATCCTCGCGTTTCGGGCAATCCTCAAAACCCACTTTGTAATAGCAAAACGTCAGGCAATATGGGGCTCGAAAAGTTGCCCTTCAGGCAATTGATAAAAAACTATTTTTTGGGGGCGGAAAGATCAAAATGAAGCCAATTATATTTGGGATAAGAAAAGTATACTGGATCAAAAAAGTCCCGGTCTATTCTCCGAAAGAGCCGTCTAACAATTGGATCGAACCGACTCCGCTCGGCCGTCTCGCCTTTTGCTTACGCAAAAGCCAAGCCGGTGACGCTACGGTCCTCGACTTACCAGTCGAGAACCTCCGCCCGTGCTCGCGGCTCATCCAAGCGTTAACCGGACAAAAAATATACCAAAAAATACAAGATAAAATTTAATGAACAGGTGGAGGAAAAATGAAAACTATTAAATTCGGGCTCCCATTTCT
>JAYSRH010000263.1:0-3800 GCA_043721115.1 Fibrobacteria bacterium
AATGCCAATGGCATTCGGCGAGTCTTTATGCTGGCCGCATTGCATCCGAATCCTGCCTCAGTTTTGGAAATAGGGCTCAGCAGCGGCTCTTGGGCTAAGGTTATGGAAGCAAATACCAAAATCAAAAAAATCGACATTGTGGAAATCAATCCTGGATATGGGGAATTGATTCGGAACTATCCGGAAAATGCGAGCATTCTATCGGATTCGAAAATCAACCTGCATATCGATGATGGAAGGAGATGGTTAAGAAGAAATCCAATGACTCGTTTTGATTTTATTATGATGAATACGACTTTTCATTGGCGGAGCAATAGCACCAATTTATTATCGCGGGAGTTCTTAAGCTTAGCGAAGCAACATCTTCTACCTGGGGGCGTGATCTATTACAATACTACTGGCTCCAAGGAAGTCATTCGCACCGCTGCTGAAGTTTTCCAACACGTTGTTGTTTACAGCACCTTTGTGGCAGCTTCCGACGCTCCTTTTACCATGTCCACTCAAGAAAGAGCCCGGGCGCTATTGAATTTCCGGAACGAAACAGGACCCATATTAGATACCCTAAATCCTTTGGACGCTAAGGTATGGCGAGAAATGGCCGGTGCCGATCTCGGGGATATTTCCAGACAGGTACTGGATGACAGCAATCTTCTGACCATTACCGATGACAATATGTTGACGGAGTTTAAGCGGATTACCGATACCGATGCCATTGGTTTTCTCTATAAAGTGTATGATTCAAACCGTAAATGGAGCGTTTTTTGCGGAAAATGAGGGGATTTCTAGGGGAAAAATAAAATGAACTTTTGCATATTCCATCCGTCTTACGAGTAATATGCAAAAACTGGACGTTGACCCATTGTGGGAAGTAAAAATAATAGAGCGTATCCTAGGCGGAGACTCGGAAGCTTTTTCTGAATTGGTCGATCGCTATCAAGGACCTTTACTTGGATTCTTACGGAATATGATTCAAGACAGGGACGCGGCCCAAGATATTGCTCAGGAGACATTTGTGAAGGCTTTTTTAGCGATAAGGGAATATGAAGGAAGGAACAACGCTTCATTTTCCAGTTGGCTTTTCACGATAGCTAGAAATGCCTGTTTGGATGCTTTGCGAAAGCGAAAAAGGAAATTTGAAATTTTCCTAGAAGATGGTGCTGATGTACCTGAAAATCCAGGTTCAATCGGAGAAGCAGAACGACATCAGATTAAAAGAATGCTAGAAGTTGCCCTCAACCATTTGGGAATCAAGCATCGAATGGCGTTTGAACTGACCTTGGTGCAGGGTTTTACTTATGAGGAAGCAGCGGAAATCATGCAATCAAATCCTGGCACGGTCCGTTCCCGCGTGAATCATGCTCGGACTAAACTAAAAGAGAAATTACAGTTCTTTTCGAGAAAGGTATAAACCATGCATTCCAATAAAGATGACGAAATCTGGAATGATTTTTTGACTGAGAGAAAAAAAACGCCCTCGGTAGATTCAGCCTTTACCCACCGGGTCATGGCCTCGGTGCGTGCCCTGGAATCTGCAGCCAAGTCGGCGCAAAAAACCAACAAAACCGGGTCCGAGAATACACTGGTTAACTTTCTTGATACGGTAACGAATTCATTTGGGTACAAACCCATGCTGGCCTTTGCTTCCTTGATGTTCTTCGTGGGCATCATTACCTTATTTCAAATCCAAAACCGCAAGGATATTTCCGTGATTGCGGAAACGACACGGATAAAGGGTGAAAACTTTAAGCTTGGATTTCTTCTCAAACGGGGTACGGCCATTGGCAAAGCAGTGACTGGAGATTTTTTCCAGCCTGGGGACAAGCTCCAAGCCATTTACTCAGCATCTTCGCAGGGCTATCTTCATCTTTTATCTCTCGATCAAAGCGGTAAAATCGAATGTTTTTCCTGTCAGGATAAGGCTTCCCCTCTTTTGGCAGGACAAGAAAAAACGCTCGACTTTGCCCTGGAGCTGGATACCAGCGCCTTATCTGAGATTGTGATTGGCTACTGGAGCCCGCAACTCATACCCTATTCGGTTATTGAAGCGAAAATACATCAGGCCCTGCAGGCCAGCGGCTTCCGACCTTCGGAAATCGGCTCCCGATTGTCCAAGCAACTTCGGAATGGGGAAAAAGTTTCCCTCTTTATATTGAACAAAAAAGGCAAAGTATGAGATTTTCCATCTCGAGGATCGTCTTCATCTGTTTATCCTGTTTCCTCCTCTTCCCAATTGAGGGGCGGACCATTCGGCTTGGCCTGGTAGTCGGCCATAATCGAGGGCTTGACGACGATCCCAGACTACAATTTGCGGAATCGGATGCGCAAAAAATTGCTGAACTATTCCAGGAAGTAGGCGGTATGGATGAAGATCGTGTGATCTTGCTGAAATCACCCCGGCCAGAAGAATTGGAAAATGCCTTTAAAGAAATCCATACTTGGAGCATGCAAGCCATGCCAAACGACGAAGTTGTCTTTATTTTTTATTTCTCCGGCCATGGCACTGGCGAGAACCTTAAGCTCGGCCGCCGAAAATTTGCGCTTAAAGACCTGAAGGAGAGGATTGATGAGATCCCGGCTAAGCTCCGAATCGGCATATTGGATGCCTGTCAAAGTGGCGCTATCACGCGTTTGAAAGGCGCACGTCTGGTGCAGCCCTTTGTCTTGGAACAGCAGCTTAAAAGCCAAGGATCCATTCTCATTGCATCCAGCGCTGAAAACGAAAGTTCCCAGGAATCGGATCAATTGCAAGGCTCGTTTTTCACTCATTATTTGATTAGTGCTCTACGCGGTGCTGGCGATGTTTCTGGTGATCGTCGTGTAAGCCTGCTTGAGGCCTATCAATATGCCTATCAAAAAACCTTGTTAGAAACAGAAGAAAGCCAAGGCGGCGCGCAGCATGCTAAGGCGCAACTGAATTTGGATGTGGAAGGGGATGTTGTATTAACGGACCTTAATTCCGGACGCGGCGGACTCATTTTTAAACCAGAGGTAGAGGGCGAAATACTCATTGCTAATTCCTATTCCCAGATAGTGGGAGAATTTCAAAAGCCTAAAGGCAAGGAAGCATTTTGGGCTCTGCCACCGGGCACCTATCGGATATTCCAGAAATTAGGGCGAAAGACCATGCAGTTCAAAACTAAAATAAAAGACAAGCAAATTCAGTCCATCGAACCCGGCGATTTAACGAGTGGATTCCAATTTTCGGGTTTGGCCAAGGGCCGTGACGCCGCTAATGATATTCCTTTACCCTGGAAAATACAGGACTGGCCAACCCAATTTCCATTTGAATTAGGTATTGGATGGATCAATAGCTTCTTCCAAACCAGTTTTATCGGGCATGTTGGAGTCCGGGTACACCCCGCCTTCGGAGGATTTATAAGTTACACCATGAATAAGACCCATGAACGAAGGCTTTTTGACAGTAAGAACTACCAAGAGCTAAAACTGGGCATGCAGAGTGGAAAATTTTTAACCCAAAATATTGAGTGTTTAGGCACGATTTTCCATAAGCTAGATCGTTTTCAAGACATAGGTGATCAATATTTTTCTGGTCAATGTGGTACGGATAGTCAGAGCCTCAATTGGTGCCAGGTCGTCATTAGGGGAGACGCGCCGAAATGGCATTTTGATGGTGCAACAGGCGTTACTGTTGGATTACGGTTTTGGATATGGAACCAACTATCGTTCGAAATCAATTACGGCAGTGAATATAATTGGCGGGAATCAAATTATAATCCTACGAACTTGATTCTAATGCCAGCCTTTCATTTCTAGCCTCGGGATACTTGAACCTACTCTTT
>JAYSRH010000264.1:0-1531 GCA_043721115.1 Fibrobacteria bacterium
CAGAAATTCCCGCGCGCTGTCCAATGCAGGCAATGCCTACAAAGGGCTTGGGGCCAAAGAACATTCCGCTTAGCGGTACGATATCCCCACGTATTTTATCCAGCCTGAATTTTGCTGATTTGTTGTACGTGTATACGAGGTATTTTCCACCCCGATAATTTTCCACGATTTGTACAGGGGCGACCATCTTCAACGTAGTGGCATCAAACATTTCAACGACATGACTTCTGGTTTTGTTGTCCCAATCGACAAAGTAAAGGGCAACTTGATAGTCATGGACGCCATTGACTTCAATGGTAAATGTAAAGGTATTGCCTGCATTGGACAGCGCGCGGGAATTTCTGGAACCCTTGTTAGTGGAGTCTGGGGCCAGGGCTCGGGTATCGGTGGTATTTGACGCCCAGGATGTGTTGTCGGGAAGCTGATTGGACCCACCAAAGGCCCGGAAATATTTAACGGAGGTGACGTAAGATGGAAGCGACCTTTTATCTACCCCACCATCGTTGTAATTGCAAAGCACATATCCCTGAGTGCCGTAAACACCTCCCCAATTTCCGCCGGTGGTGGAATCTTGTTTGAGGAATTGGGCGGGATAGATTTCTGCGGGTTCGCTATATACGGGCGTCGACCCGGTATAGGTAACGGCTATGTTATAAGTGCCTGGCTGGACGGCGGAAAAGTATACGTATTCTGAATCCTGGGTTGCGCCACCAATTCCCGTTGTGGCATGAAAAGCGTTGTCCCATGTGGTAATCCCATTAATGGCAATACTCGAAATAGATTTTTCTGCTTTGGGTATACCGAATCTGCCGACCGTTCCCGCTGGCGCAATAATCTGGCAGGCTCCGGTCGCGATATTGAAACTGGCACTGATGTCTCCAAAGGAGGTGGGTGTTTTTCCCTTTACACTGGTTAGGGAACGGCCCAAGTGAGGAATAATGGCATAGGTTTTAAACCCTGGCGTTGTGGGCTTGATGCCAAGCAGTTCTTCATTCATCCACTTTACCGGACCGGATCCCCAGGGATGGCACAGACTGGTGAGACCGCTTTGCGTATTCGGTACAGCTCCATTGACGCCGATTCCTTGGTTCCAAGTGGGACGGTACACTTCGAACGGAGTGGTGCCGCCATACTTGATCATCTCACCCCACAAATCCTTTGCAGATGAAATTGCTTCATCAAACCGATTGGAACGCGCCATGGCCTGGATGATAAAGTATTGGTTGAACTGAGAAATCGATATTCGGTTGACCCGATCCATAAATTCTTTATCGGCCAACTTGTCCTGTTCTGCACGCGTGAGCAAACCCGTGTTGATGGCACTGGCTGCCGCATGCAGTCCAAAAGCCGAAGACCAGGTGGATGTAACTCTTAGCGCTGTCATTTTATCTGAAGCGAGCTTGCTATACTTGGCTTGCAAATCGGCGCGTCCAAATTTACCCATGGCGTCTGCAAATTCCATCCAGGTCCGGATCACTAGCAGTTTATAGGAATCCTTTACCTCTTGATTGGCACCGGTAAACCACATTTC
>JAYSRH010000265.1:0-10083 GCA_043721115.1 Fibrobacteria bacterium
CAACAGAGGAAAGCAAGGCGGCACCAGGGTGGCTAGAACTCCTTAAAAAAACTATTACGCCCATTAGAAATGAAAGACTAAATTGGGCCATCCAAGCCCACACGACAGTACGTATTCCTCGGTGAGCTATTGTCCCCCAACCGAGCACAAGAACGGAAGTGAGGACTGGGAGTTGGGAAATCCAAAAATACCATCGCATTTCGCGCCTACCCAAAAGATAAAGCGACGCAACAAATTGAATGAAGGAGAGAGGAATGCCATATTGCAGAACCTTAAAAATTTCTTGCGCCTGAGGATCTTGAGTCAGTACTAAATTTCCAAGGAATGAGCCCACTATCGACAACGTAATAAACGAGATCACCGTTATAGGGATGGCGGCCAATAGCAGTGAGCGGCCGAAATAAAGATTCTCAGTTGTCTCACGAGCGCCATAGAATTGGGCGGATTGGCCCAAACCCAGAGATATAAGCCGCATCAAGAGCCCGACGCTGGCAAGAGTGGTCACGATAGATCCCAGCTCACTCGGCGTCAGAATGCGAGCAGTCAAGGCGCTGATTACAACCGCCAATGCCGCTCCCGCTGTGCGATTGAAAATCATTGAACTGACATTACGAGAAAAGCTCAATTTACGCCGCCGCCATCAGATTTTGTGGACGAGTTCTCAAGTTGATCGCTTTGAATCGGCTTGCTTAAACCATATTCAAGGTATCCGATAACGAGAATAAGAGTCACTGTGATGGTTACGTTCAAGGATCGCGTGCTGTTCTGAAATAGCTCTACACCCGTACCGTTGGCGAAGATCAGAAACAGTATAAATGCGTATCCCATAAACATTCGCGACGTTTGTGGATTCTTGCTGAGATAAATCAAATATCCTATTCGCCCCAGGATTACAAATGCTCCGATAAGTCCAAATATGCCACGTTCAACCAGAACTGTTAGCATCATGTTATGCATTCCGGAATAAGTGAACTCTCCGCTGGACGCAGCGAAAAGCAGGGATGGCGTCGAACCAATCCCAAACCCCCAGATCGGGTTATCCAAACTAAGCGAAGACGCAATATCCCAAATCTCGAAGCGACCGGATTGGACCATGCTTGAGGCATCGAAGGAAACGCCGCTGGTAAGGTTGGATACAACGTTCATCCTTAACAGCCAAAACCACGCTATCGCGCTGATTACTTCCGGCATTACCAACCAGCCAAGCGCGATCAAAAAAAGGATTGTTGCCCCTCCTCCGAAAAGCATTTTCCCCCGATGCACGTTTCCAAAGGCGAAAATACCGATAGCCAGTGAAAGGAAGGTAATTAGGGCGCCGCGCGAAAATGAAGAAGCGAAGACCATAAGGATCAGGATGGTCGCGAGTAGACGATACAAGAGCCGCCATCGGCTCGTGCTGGCCAATATGGCCGGAAAAGTTAGGATGATGGCTCCGATCACGGCGTAGGCTCGCCCGCCGAACTGCAATTCCGCGAAGTTAGCGGTTTGCCGGGCCATCAATTCAATCGGAATAAGCACGAGTGGCGTGAAACACATGGCAAGTACAGCAAACGAAATGCAATCGCACAGCATTTGTTGAGGCAGGTCGGAACGCTTCATCGCGCCGATGGCGAAATAAAAAACCAGCGGATAAAGAACGTTGAATGCCCAGAACATAATGGCGTTAAGCGGATCCATTACGCCTTGGGTCGCGCCGGAAACCAAGGATGGCAGGTTGCATGCAATCCAGACAATATAGAGTGAAGAGGATTGTTGCGAATAGCCGCGAAATGTGGCGAAGAACAGGATTCCGCCAAGAATGGCAGGGCCAATTCGCACCCAGATGTAATGTTCCATCACGACGGAATAGATGCTTACTTGATAAAGCGCAAGGCCGGCCTCCATCAAGAGCAGCCAAAATAGCATACGGCCAGCATGGCCTTTGAATGTCGCGACCATCAAAGCCGCCACCCAGAATGAGGATGCTAATGCCATTTCTCCGTATCCCAGGGAGCTTACGCCGACGATTTTCGCGCTGAATCCCAATACAGTACCTAGTATGCAGGCGATAACGAACCTGGGTAAAAAGCAGCGTTTCAAATCGGACGCGAGATCCCATTCCACAACTACTTGAGGATGTGTCGAGAGTATATCTTGCGCGTTCCAGTTCATTGTACGCGCGGTCTGAAATCGAATTGGATTTTATCAAGCCACCTTAAGAGGGCTTTACCAGGCACTTTATCAGAATTCACTTTGGGCCAGGCCGATTTCTTGGGCCAGTTGTTCTGCCGCCGACCAGTCGTCCAGAGTGTCGAGGTTCACGGCTTTATGCGCTGTTATATATGGGATGCAATGGTTCCCATATATCGAATTTCCATCAATGATTGTGGTCCGGCGCATGATATAAAATTGGCCGTTCCTAGAATACGCCGGCGGCGCATCCTGCCGGCGGGATACCCGCGCGCCTTCATCCAAAAATGGAACAAGTTCGCCCTTTACCACCTTCATGATGTAATGCGGGGAATAATGGCTTGGGACCAACTCGACGCTTACCACCGAATCGGCCTCCGGCGTATTCCGAAGCAAGTCGAGGGCCGCAATTAGGTCGGCATCATGGCGGAAGGGCGCGGTCGGCTGGAGCAATATAATTATTTCCGGAACCCAACCCATTTCCGAAACCGTGTGGATGGCATGTTGGATCACGGCAATCATCGGGGTGTCATCTGCGGCGAGTTCAGGTGGACGAATGAACGGTGTTTCGGCACCTGATGCGCGCCCCACGGCGGCGATTTCTTCGTTATCGGTTGTCAGCAATACTCGACTGAATAGCCCTACCCTGCGGGCGGATTCAATTGTATGAGCAAGGAGGGGCTTGCCCGCGAGAATCCGCACGTTCTTGCCGGGAATACCCTTGGATCCGGAACGCGCGGGCACGAGCGCCAGCACAAGCTGCGGCGGAGTCGCGGTGTTAGCGTCTGGCATTTTGGACGAACCGGAGTTCACGGAAGAAATCTCTGACGGACTCCGGTTTCGGCAGGGCATTCGGATCGGCCGTGGTTACGCCGCACATGTAACCGATATGAAGATGGTCGGCGGCGTAGTTTTTTTGAAGCACCTTGAAACCAGTCCTCGATAGCAGCACTTCGACGGATTCCTCGGTGAAATAATAGGGATGATCGATTTTGACCGCGCCTTCTATGGATTCCTGGCGAAGGTTGGCCGCCCGGAAATCGACGATATCGACGAAAAACAATCCATCGGACTTAAGCAACTTCTGGATTTTCCGCAGCGAACCCGATGCATCGGAAAGGTGGTCGATGGTTTGGCAAAGGGTTATAAGATCGAACTGGCGACCCTTGGGGTCATAATCCTCAATGAATCCGGGAATGATCTCCATTCCGGACGAAACGGCCCATTTGAGTTCGGCGGCGGCGGGATCAAGCACCGCGGCCTTTATGGCGAAAACATCGGCCAACTCGCGGGCGACTACTCCCGTGGATCCGCCGATATCGAGTAAGGTGGCGCCCTCGGACTTTTTGAACCAGGGACGAACGAACCCGGTAAGGGCCTTGGCATATTCCGATTGCTCATCCTGAATGGTTTGCGAATCGATCAACCGACCATGATAGGCACTAACCAGTGGCCGGTAGATATCGGCATAAAAACTACCGTAAGCATTGCCCGTCATGACGGGGTTGAGAAATGCCAGGCCGCAAACCGAACAAGCGGAAGCCGACGCATCGTATCCGTATCGATCCGTATGAGTTAATCGTGTAAGCACGGTCGCCCCACAGAGGTTGCAGGCTTGGATTTCCTGCTTCGGTTGGGAAGAGTAATCGTAATCGAGCGCACGAATTCGTTTTAATCGGTCTTCATAAAGGGACGATTTGTCCATGGTCAAGCCTCCAATAGCGGACTGATTTTTGAACCTAAAAAGGGAGTTTCTTTTCAAATCGCAATTCTACTGAGAAAAGCGTGTTGGCAATCGCCTTCCCCGCCGATCCGTTTCCATAAATCTCGTCGCGTACTCTTACCCCTCGTTGCAAGTGATGTTGCACAGCTGATTTGATTGCGTCTCGCTCATATGCAACGTCGATGACATTACGGCCGCGATCCCTTCCGCCTTGCCTATCTCCGATATTGACTGCTGGTACGCCTAAATACGCACATTCACGGATTGCAACGGATGAGTTCCCGACAATTCCATTGCTGTTACAGAGTAGGAGGAGAAAATCGGTCGGATCCATGTTTTTAAAGAAGTGAAGGTTGGGTGGGGCGAATTGCTCGCGAAAATACCGAATACCCTTTGATGTTCCATCAGCCCCCGCATCAGTGTTCGGCCAAAACCAAAGGCATGGAATACCAAGGTCGTGTACCGCATGCAGCGTTTCAATTATTTGGTTGCGGGAGTTCTGATGATCGGTCGTTACGGGGTGTTGCAACGCCACCAGAAAACCATTCGATAGATTCACTTGCTTTCCGACACCCCCGTACTTCATGAAAGGATCAAAGTCCAGTCCCTTCTGCTGCTCAATTTCACGAGCCAAGTCGATGGATGGACAACCGGTGACGAAAATCGAATCCGGCGATTCTCCAAGCAGCTGGACACGTTCACCAGCCCGTTTGCTGGCAACTAGGTGATAGTCAGCCAATTTCGTTATCGCGTGGCGCACCTTCTCATCTATGCTTCCGGTGACTTCTCCGCCTTGAATATGCGCCAATGGAATATTCATGTATGATGCGGCGATTGCTGTGGCAATCGTCTCATACCGATCGGCAATAGTAACCACGATATCGGGCTGCAGATTGCCGAACACCGTCGCTAACTCGATCACTCCTAGGCCGGTAGTCTTGGCCATCAAAGCCGGATGCTCTCCTTCAAGTACGTTATATACCATTGAAGCGACCTCAAATCCGTCCCGTTTGATGACCTCAATGGCATTGCCATAGCGGTCAAGCAAAGCCGAAGCGCTCACAATCAACTGAAGCTCCAATCCAGGATGGGATCGAATGGCCTGTAATGCCGTTTTGACCCTAGAGTAGCTAGGTCTTGCAGTTACTACAACTGCGATTTTTCTTTTTTTCACTTTTTCCTCTCGTCACCATTGACGCGCTGCTCGAAATCGGATCCTTGCAACTGTGTGTCCGCTTCTATATCGAACTTCAGCTTCCGTCCAATCAGACCACCAAGGCCGGAACTTGGAATGCCGGTGCCCGGCTTTTTCAAGGTCACGTCTTCAGCGGCTAAAATGTTTCCAGCCCAAAGTTTGACTTTCGATACGATACTCTTTGTGAAAATGGAGCGCAAGGGGGCGAGGGAGTCCGCTTCTTTTTGCTTGTCCACTGGATTATCCAGCGAGGCGGCGATGAAACGGCATCCCCTCACCAACTCCCCCAACTCTTCGAACGTAAGGGAGGCCGGAACATCGGGGCCGAATATTTTCCGATGAAACGTCACATGGACTTCGACAAATCGAGCCCCTAAAGCGACAGCGGCCAGCCCTCCAAAGATGGTGGCGGAATGATCCGATAAACCTATGGGACAGGAGTATCTCTCTTGCAGTTCGGCAAGAACGTTAAGCCCCATTCGTTCGGGCGGACAGGGATATGCTGTAGTACATTGAAAAACGGCAAGTGGCGCTCCTTTTGAGCGAACAATTGCAACGGCTTCGTCAAGTTCACCCCAAGTGCTCATCCCGGAAGAAAGGAGAACGGGCTTGCCGGTACTGGCGACTTTTTCAAGCAAGGGGATGTTGCTTACCTCCCCGGAGGCGATTTTCCACGCCGGAACATTCAGAGATTGTAAGAGTTCCGCAGCTTCCAATGAGAATGGGGAACTGAGAAAGACCAACCCTCGTTCAGCAGCATGATCCGATAACCCCCGCCATGCTGACTCAGTGAATTCCATCCGCTTCCAATAGTCGAAGCGAGTTTTATCCTGCCGACTGAATTTAATGCGCCACGGTTCCGCCTGCGTGGTCTCGGCATCTGCTATATGTGTTTGGAATTTGACGGCATCCACCCCAGCATCAGCGGCGGAATCGATGAACGCGTGCGCGAAGTTCAGATTGCCATCGTGAGATTGTGCAACTTCGGCGATAATAAAAGGGGCGGACCCGACTCCGATTTTCCTTCCGGATAATTCAAAACTATTCAATACCCTATCCCCAATCCAGCCAGTCGAAGGAGAAAATCGGTAGCAATTCCACTATACTCTTTTAAAGTATTTAAAACCGTCTTTTATTGTGTTTTCTGGCAGCCAAAGTCCGCCTCGACATTATTCCAAAAAAATAATATCCTAATTTATAAAACTAAGTTTGTGAAACCACCAGCATCACCGGAAAATGGCGCTGAGGACTGAAACCATAGGATTACTTTCAGGACCGATCAAGTCGTAAAAACTAAGGAAATAAGCGGATCCATTAATGCTGCAAATCATTCAATCCTACCGTTCCGGCCAAATGGAATTGGCCGAAGTTCCGGTCCCCATTTGCGAAGATACCGGCATTCTCGTTCGCAACGCCTGTTCCCTTGTAAGCGCCGGCACGGAGAAGATGCTGGTCGATTTGGCGAAGAAATCCTTGGTGGGCAAAGCCATGGCTCGACCCGATCTCGCCCGGCAGGTTATAACCAAAATGAAGAAGGAGGGGGTCAGGCAGACTTTGGAAAAAGTCTTCACTAAGCTTGATAATCCCATACCCCTCGGCTATTCCTGCGCTGGACAAGTAATTGGCGTCGGACGGAGTGTTTTGCGATTCAAGGTCGGGGACTGGGTGGCGTGCGGCGGGGCTGGCTATGCAAATCATGCAGAAGTGAACTATGTACCGCAAAACCTGGCCGTCAAGCTGCCGCCAGGCCTGGATCCGGATGATGCCGCATTTGCAACGGTTGGTGCTATCGCGATGCAAGGGGTAAGGCAAGCGGAAGTCGAATTGGGTCATCGCATCGGGGTTGTCGGGCTCGGGCTATTGGGCCAACTCACCGTGCAGATATTGAAGGCCTCCGGCGCAAAGGTGATTTGCATGGACATTTCCGAATCTAAAATGGAATTGGCGCGTAAAATGGGCGCGGATTGGGCCGTACACACGGACAACTTCGCCTCCATGGCAATTAACATGAGCGATGGCCATGGACTGGATGCCATGATTATTACCGCCTCGACCTCCAGCAATCAGCCCATCGAACTCGCCGGTGAGGTCTGCCGTTACAAGGGTAAAGTAGTCGTCGTTGGAATGGTAGGGATGAATATCCCCCGTAACGAGTATTACCGGAAGGAGTTGGATCTTAGGCTTTCCATGTCCTACGGACCGGGGCGATACGATCCAATATACGAGGAAAAGGGCATTGACTATCCCTACTCCTTGGTCCGATGGACGGAGGGTCGTAATATGCTGACCTTCTTGGAGCTTTGCGCCGAAGGCAAGGTCACGCCGGCGAAGCTCGTGACCCACCGCTTTGAATTCGATGATGCACTTAAGGCTTACGATCTTTTCGAAGGCAAGGCAGGTGAGCCCTACCTCGGCATCCTTCTGAAATACAAGCTGGACAAGGTCCTCGCCGGTTATGTCTTTATGCCCAATGCCGGGGTAAAGATCTCCGCGCGCGTAAAGGTCGGCCTGGTAGGCGCGGGGAATTTCGCGAAGTCGGTTCTTTTACCCAAGCTCGCTGCAATGGAGGGCGTTCGTATCGAAGCCATCGCCACGGCCACGGGAGCCAGTTCCCGTGGGACGGCGGCAAAGTATCACATAGGCAAGGTTTTCGGAGATAGCGATGCCCTTTTGGACGATGCGGAGGTAAACACCGTATTCATCACCACCAGGCACAATCACCATGCCCCTGCCATACTCAAAGCCCTGGCAAAGTCCAAACATGTCTTTGTTGAAAAGCCATTGTGCATCAACGAAGAAGAATTCGAGGCTATTCGAATGGGATATGAAGCGGCCTTGCCGAGACCCGTCCTCATGGTGGGATTCAATAGGCGCTTCTCTTCCCATGCTGTCAAACTCAGGGAATGGGTGGAAGCTTCGGGTGAAAGACCCGTCATAAGGTATCGCGTCAATGCGGGATCCATTCCAAAAATCCATTGGATTCAGGATCCCGAAATCGGCGGGGGGAGGATAGTCGGCGAAGTTTGTCATTTTGTGGACCTGTGCAGCTTTATCGCGGACTCCGGGGTGATGGAAGTCTTTGCAACCGTCCTTGAAACCCCGGGAGAATACCACCAAGACAACGTGTGCATCACTTTGCGGCATGCCAATGGGGCCCGTTCCACCATAGACTATCTTGCCAATGGCGATTCCGCATGTTCCAAGGAGTTCATCGAAGTCTTTACCGGAAAAGGCCTGGCCACCTCAGAGGACTTCTGCGTCACAACCTTCTCGCGTGGAGGAAAAAAGACCCGTTTCAAGTCCAAGGGCATGGATAAGGGTTTCCAGGCGGAATTGACGGCATTCGCATTGGCTGCGATCGGCAAATCGAAGGCGCCTATCGGCTTCGATTCCCTGGCCAATACCACATTGACGACCTTCCGCATCCTGGAGTCCATCGCCTCCAATGCGGTTAGGGGGGTATGAGGTCATTTGAAACATCAATGGTGTTTTTGAGCACCTTGAAGCATCTGCGCATACGTCAGATCCTATTCCAATTGAAAAGACGATTACCGGCACCTCGACGCCACCGTCCCTTGACATTGTTGTGGAGGCCCACGCGTCCTCTAGTGGGCCGGGCGAAAAACAACAATCTAATGAGATTCGATGGGAATTCCGTTTTCCGTTTCAACAACGAAGAGCGATCATTTTCTGGTGATTGGAACCAACCTGGCGTCCGTAAACTATGGTTATACAATCTGCACTATATGGCTTGGCTCTTTGACCTCAAGGAGAACCAAGAGGATTGGATTCGGAAATGGATCCGGGAGAATCCGCGTCATCTGTCCGGAAATGGTTGGGAAGCTTATCCCCTCTCCCTTCGATTGTTCAATTGGTGCAAGTATTACGTCCTTGCCGGGCACGGGCCCGATGCTTACGTACTGGAATCCTTGGGCGATCAGGCTTCCTGGTTGTTAGATAACCTCGAGTTCCATTTGGACGGAAACCATTTGCTCGAAAATCTCCTGGCATTGGCTTTTGTCGGCTTTTTTCTCAATGCCAAGGATGCCAAAGCGATCCGTGCAAGCCGTCGCATCCAAGTGCTTCTGGAGAAGGAGCTCTCCACCCAATTTTTGGCTGATGGAGGACATTACGAACTTAGCCCGATGTACCACTCCATCCTTCTGGAAAGGATACTTGACCTACTGGACTGTAAACCCGTGCAAGAGGAAAGCTTTCCAGGATTGAAAGAGAAATTAAGCGCAGTGGCGCTGGCCGGACTGGATTGGTTGGAGGTAATGACCGTGGGCGGCCAATTCGCCCTATTCAACGATTCGGCATATGATACTGCGCCTGAGGCCCACATGGTTCTCGATTATGGGAAAAAGCTCTTGGATTACCGGGCAAGACCCAAGGCGCCGCTCATGATCTTGCCTGCTTCAGGATATTTCCGGGGTGAGGAAGGACTCATGACAGTCCTATTCGATGGAGGTGAACTTGGCGTCGAACATCAGATGGGCCATGCGCAATGCGATATGCTTTCGTTCTGCCTGTGGCTGAGAAATCAACCCGTAATCGTTCATCCTGGCAACTTCGAATATGTGCCAGGGGAAATGCGCGATTATTGCAGGTCTACCGCGGCTCACAATACTTTGGTAATTGATGGTTGCGAGCAAGCGGATTGCTGGGCCTCGCACCGTGTAGGTTGGCGAGGACATCCCTTGAAAGCATTCGCTGTCCATAATCCGGGCGGAGGAATCCGGTTTATCGGCTCACACGACGGATTCAGTCGACTCAAAGGAAGCCCGATTCACGAAAGAGAATTAGAGCTTACTTCAACCTCTCTTGTTATCAAGGATTCCTTAACTCCCCACCCTGGAAAATGTTCGCGGATATATTTCCATTTCCATCCCGATTGCGAAATACTTCTCAAAGAAGATAAGGTTGCGATTCGATTACCGACAGGCGGTCTTACTATGACATCGAGTGGAAAGTTGCGCCTTGAAAAATCCTGGTT
>JAYSRH010000266.1:0-3793 GCA_043721115.1 Fibrobacteria bacterium
CGTAATAGGATACTTTGCCATCGGGCGGCGGTGACCAAGTCACTGAAACGCCCGGTGAGCCAGAGGCCGGGTCCAGGATTTCCAGGTGAATATCATCAAAGCGAATCGTGGTAAGTGAAGGCGGACGATTATGTTCTGAACAATTCATTCCCAGGCTTGTGAGGCCAGCCAAAAGTAAACTTGTACCCCTAAGCGCATTCATACTTTGTTTTCAACGGATTATATCAACCTTGGCTAAACCAATGCCACTTTTCAGGCAATTTCCTAGCTTTTAATGCACCCAAACATGGAATCAGTTCCCCCCGGACATTATATCATTGCCTTAGATGGCGTTAGCGGCTCTGGCAAAAGCAGTACGGCTAGAACCGTTGCCAAGGAATTGGGTTTGCGCCATTTAGACACCGGTGCCATGTATCGGGCCGTTACTTTCTTAGCCCAGGAAAAAGGTGTTTTACCCTATGACGTGGAAGGCCTCGGCAAATTGTTAGGAAATCTCACTTGGGATCTGGATGCGGCCGGGGGGCTAAAAGTAAACGGACGAAATTTAAGCGAAGTGATTCGCACCCCGGAAGTCAGTGCCAGCGTTTCCGATTATGCCCGTATCAGCCAAGTCCGCCAAGCCTTGGTACCGGTCCAACGTCGCCTCGGGATGCAGCGGTCTTCGGTCGTTGAGGGCCGGGATATGGCCACCGTGGTTTTCCCCGATGCCCGGTTCAAGTTCTTTATGTCCGCATCGCCGGAAATCCGTGCCAAACGGCGAGTTATGGAACTTCAATCCCTGGGTTTGGTATCCGATTACGCCGAAGTGCTCGGCAACCTTTTGGAGCGCGATGGCAAGGATTCCGGTCGCACCCATAGTCCCTTAGTCATGGCACCCGATGCCGTGGAAATCGACACCAGCGGGTTAACGTTTGAGAAGCAAGTTGCTATCATTGTGGCCCAGGTTTTAAAAAACCTTCCGTAAAATCAGGCGAAAAAACACTGTTCCGGGGTCCGGAACTTAACCCTTTTTCGCCCAGGAAATACCCAACCATGTCTGCAAAACTATTGTATGGATCAGAAGCCGATCTTTTGGAATTTGGCGAAGAAGCCGCGTCCAAAGGGTTTAACGTCTCGAAAGAGACCCTTGCCCAGTATGAAGGCACCCTCACCGGGTATGCCGAGGGCAGCATCATCAAAGGAACCATTGTCCGGATTACCGACATGGATGTTTTCGTCGACATCCATTTCAAATCCGAAGGCATAATTTCCCGTCAGGAATTCAAGGACGAGCCCAATTTGGCTCCCGGCCTAGTCATCGACGTCTACCTGGAACAGGTCGAAAACGCCGATGGTCAGATTATCTTGTCCAAGCAGCGCGCGGACTTCATGCGCGTCTGGGAACGCATCCGCGAAGCCTTTGAAAAAGAAGAAATTGTCACCGGTACCATCACTCGCCGCATTAAAGGCGGCGTGGTCGTGGACCTGTTCGGCATCGAAGCCTTCTTGCCCGGTTCGCAAATCGACCTGCGCCAAGTGCCTGATCTCGATGCTTTGCTCAACCAGAAAATGGACTTCAAAGTCATCAAGGTCAATAAGATTCGCCGCAATATCGTTGTTTCCCGCCGCGTGGTGCTGGAACAAGAGCGCTCGAAGATGCGCGACGAAATCATCGACACCCTTGAGAAGGGTCAGGTCCGTGAAGGCGTGGTCAAGAACATCACCGACTTCGGCGCCTTTATCGATCTCGGCGGCGTAGACGGCTTGCTGCATATCACCGATATGTCTTGGGGCCGCGTCAACCATCCTTCCGAAGTCGTTGCTTTGGGCGACCGGGTCAAGGTTGTGGTACTCGATTTCAACGAGAAGAAAGAACGCATTTCCTTAGGCATGAAACAGCTGACCAAACATCCCTGGGAGGATGTGGCCGCCAAATACCCAGAGGGTACCAAGGTCAAGGGCAAGGTCGTTTCCATCACCGATTACGGCGTATTCGTGGAGCTGGATCAGGGTGTGGAAGGTCTTATCCATATTTCCGAAATGTCCTGGACCCAGCATGTCAAACACCCCTCGCAGATTCTCAATCAAGGTGATGAAGTGGAAGCCGTTGTGCTCAAGCTCGATGCCGAAAATGAGAAAATCACGCTCGGTCTCAAACAAGCTACTCCAGATCCCTGGGAACATATCGAGGATGAACTGCCCCTTGGAGCCAAGGTCAAAGGCGAAATCCGCAACTTGGCCGCTTTCGGTGCCTTCATCGAAATCAAAGAAGGCGTCGACGGACTCATCCACGTGTCAGATATGTCCTGGACCAAGAAGATCAACCATCCCTCCGAAGTCCTCAAAAAGGGCGACAAAGTGGAATGCATTGTACTGGCTATCGACAAAGAAAAACGTCGCATCAGCCTGTCCATGAAGCACACTGAGGAAGATCCTTGGGAAAAGGTTGCCGAGATGTTCCCAGTCGGTAAGGAAGTTCAGTCCACGATTGCCCGCTTACTAGAGCGCGGCGTGATTGTGGAAGTGGAAGGGGGCCTGGAAGGCTTCATTCCAACCTCCAAGCTGACCACGGAAGCCATCCGTAGTCCCGCCGATGCCTTCAAGGTCGGTGACGTGATTCCGGCCGCCGTAATTGAGGTGGATGGTCCAGCGCGCAAGCTCACGCTCAGCGTAGTGGATTATTTCAAGAACAAGGAAGATGGGGAATGGAAAACCTATCTAGCCGCTCATAAGAACAACCCGACCACCATCGGGGATGTCGTTAAGCTCGAAACCGAGTAATTAGATTCTGACCGGGACGGATTCTTTGTGGAATCCGTTTCCGGTCCACCATCCTAACTCCACTAAATAGGCCCCGGGACTTAAACCCGTCAACACCAATTCCACCTGGGATTTGGAATGTAAGGACCGTTTTAACAATTCCCCAGAAACGCTGAATAGCCTTAGTTCTACAGGCTGGTTGTCAGTATTGGAGGGAATCTGGAAAAGGATTATATCTCCACGTTTTTGCATGATCACATCAAATTCCGTAAGGCTGGGATGATGTGAAATCGGCTCAAGACCTGTAGTCACATCGGGGATTAGAATGTTCCAGGTGCCTTGCCAGAGGCTGGGCGTAGTTTTGTCCAGCGGGATTATGCGATTGGCGGCGCTGGGATGATCCGCTGCATAATCTCCGGCAATGTAGGGATCACCCGTAAAATACAACTGGGTTATCAAACGATTGGTGTCGCCCAATTGTGGGGTAAGTATTGGATAAGGAAGAGTGATGATGATATGAATATGCCGAGGCCGGTATTTTGCGCCATTCAAATAAGCACCCGGCAGAACGGTCTCAAAGGAGTATTTTCCCTCCACATCGGTACGCATTTGGCCGCGCAAACGGAATGCATCGGGATGATTCGGAAGATCTGGACAACCTAGAAACGATTCGTAACAACCCGACGCGGTGGCGCCCCAGATATCCAAATTAATCCCTTCCATCGGGCCCCTGCAATGGCTCACTATGCCTTGGATGCGAATCCGTTGACCCGGTTCAAATTCCGAGGCCAGGTTGACGCGGTTTGGCGCATTGTCCTTATGAAACGGGCCATCTAGGTAACGGTCTTCTTCAGTCAGTCCGGTGCACGTTTGTGATCGCAGAACCTTGGGCAATGCCAATGCGGCCATAAATGTCGTTCCGACACCAATAAATTTTCGACGCTTCATGGGACCACCGTTATGCCATTGCGGTTGGCTTTAATTTGGGTTGTGTCTTTTAGGGAAACCAAGGTGCTGTCATGCGTCCAACCCGCCCGACTGGTCACGACAATAT
>JAYSRH010000267.1:0-3788 GCA_043721115.1 Fibrobacteria bacterium
ATTTCCGGACACTCCCAGGCAAATGCTGGCGCTGTCATTCATCGCGCGCCAGCGCCAACGCAAATCGATTATCCCGGGCCGGTCCGGAAAATTACGGTGGACGAAAGTGGCGCCATTGGTGAGGCAATGGAGCCACTTATTTTCCGGTCCAGATTGGATGGTGAAATTATCCTGAAGTTCGGTCGTGGCGCTGCCCTCCATGGCCCAGCCATCGACGCCTACAATCGTCTTTTCAGCCAGATAGGCGGGGCCTTCAAAGTCTATGGTTTGCGCGGCAAGGGGAACCCAGGCCAATAGGCAGGTCAGTCCTAAATTGGTGGACAGATTTCGAAAATCAGGATATTTCATGCAACCCCCATTGCTCCATTTTTGCACATTTAGATACAGCAATGCAATCCGCAAAAACCTCTAGGTCTTGTCGTTTTTTGCTCTTAAAATCCACTTGTGCGCAAAACCAGTCCAAAAATCCGATACATCTAGGAATACCGGGCCAATAAGTACCGTTTCCAACTTACGCTTTTTGCCTATTTCCGGGTTGGTGAAATCAGCGTGACCGAAGTGATTTTTTGGTTCGCTCCAAGACCTCCCAACCTAACCAGCAAATCCTTAGGTTAGGGGAATTTTGGATGGTCAGGATTTTCCGTTCGACGAACAAGCCATTCCTGGGCATTGATGACGGCCTCCCGAGGCGGTAGAGTCGCTCGTACATAGCTCCCATCGGCCCGCATAACCCGGGCTTTGGCATTATCGGCCCAGTAGATGTCCAGGATTTCTTCAATTTTCCGGATGAAATTCAAATCTTTAATTGGAATAGTAGCCTCCACGCGTTCACGCAAGTTTCTTTCCATCCAATCCCCACTTCCAATAAATACGGTTGGTGCGCCCTCGTTTTCGAAATGGTAAATGCGGCTATGTTCTAGAAAGCGCCCGACTATGCTTTTCACCTGGATATTGTCACTCAAACCCCGGACGCCGGGTCGTAATGCACAAATACCTCTTACCAGTAAGCGTATGGTAACTCCGGCCTGAGAAGCTTCGTATAATGCCTCTATCACCTCTTTGTCAAATAAGGCATTCATCTTGGCCGTAATGCCAGAACGCTTTCCTGCCACGGCATGGTCTCGCTCACGACGGATAAGGCGTAAGGTTTCGCTCAAGTAATTAACGGAGCCGACTTGCAAGGTTTTGAAATCCGGGCTGCGGGATTGAGCCGTAAGGAAATTAAAGATTTCCGAAACACCTTCCGTAATTTCAGGATCGCTGGTGAGCAAACTTAAATCGGTATACCGTCGTGCCGTTTCGGGATTGTAGTTGCCAGTGCCGATATGCGCGTATTGGACGAAACCTATACCCTCCTTACGAATCGCCAAGGAAAGTTTGCAATGCGTTTTTAGACCCACCAATCCGAATACTACGGTTACCCCTTGTTCTTCCAATTGGCGAGCCCAACTGATATTGGACTTTTCATCAAAGCGGGCTTTAAGCTCCACTACTGCAATCACTTCCTTGCCTTTTTCCGCGGCCTCAAGTAAGGCGTACATGATGGGCGATTCTTCATTAGTGCGATATAAGGTTTGCTTAAGGACCTGGACCTTGGGATCTTCGGAAGCGCTTTGGATGAATCGAACCACCGGATCATAGGAATCGAAAGGATGGTGGAGCAGGACATCGCGGTGGCGGAGCTCCTGGAAAAGGTCTTCATAGTCCATAAAGTGGGCTGCATGACTGGGATGCAAGGGTGGATATTTAAGGTTTGCCAACGGAATCAGGGTATACAGACTGGCTAAGTTATTTAGGTTAATCGGACCGTCAATACGAAAAACCACGGTGCCATCAATGTCGAAGGTTTTGATGAGTGCGTCCACGATCCGTTTGGAAGCGGATTTATGAATTTCAAGTCGGACAACATCGCCTTTGCGTCGATTGTGTACCACGGCTTCGACAGCATCAATTAGGCTTCCCGCTTCTTCATCCTGGAGATAGAGGTTGCTGTTTCGAGTGACGCGAAATGGGGCACAGCCCTTGATGATATAGCCCTTGAATAGTTCTCTAATATAGTGCTGCACGACGTCGTGGATAAAAATGCACCTAAAAGTTTTTTCCTTGGATGGCAAACTGAGTAAACGTGGAAGGCTCCGAGGAATTGTAATCACACCCCAACCATCCTGTTTGCGATCCCCTTTTAGGAGTACGAGCAAACACAGGGATTTATTTATGACCCAAGGAAACGGATGCGCTGGATCCACTTTGATGGGGGTTAGCAGAGGGTAGATTTCTTTTTTGAAGTAATTATGCAGGTACCGTTCATCATCCTGACCAAGATCGGCCATGGATGCAACAAATACGCCGTTTTCCTTGAGTCGTGGTATGAATTCATGGTTCCAACATCGGTATTGTTGCTTCACTGTTTGTTGGCAGAGCTTGAGCACCGAAGCGAGCTTGGCCGTCGTATCCAGACTGGCAATACCATCTACTGCCAAACCGGATTCAACTTTTTGAAGTAAAGAGGATACCCGTACTTCAAAAAACTCATCGAGATTACCGGCAACGATGGCGAGAAATTTGATCCGTTCCAGTAACGGATTGGCCGGGTCTAAAGCTTCTTCAAGGACGCGGCCATTGAATTTCAGCCAGGAAAATTCGCGGTCGATGAATGCGTTTTTACCCACATATTCGGACGCTTCTACCATTTCAATTCAAACGCTAACCGCGCTTCTCTCCGGCTTCGGAACTCGATCCGTTTACTGGCAAGGAGAGATTTCCATGGCGGCTCCAATAGAAAGCCGCGCCCTCTCGCAGACCAGCTTCACTGACGGCCAATCGGGGAATACCGAAGTGTCGCATGGCTGTTCCCAGAACAACCACGGCCGGCATGATGATTTTTGCGCGATCAAAGGTGATATCAAAAAGGCTTTGGATGGCCTGGTGAGATTTGCCCAGGCTGATTTCTGCGATATCTTCCAGGCTGCCGGTTGTGATTTCGGGCAGCAGCTTTATAAAAGGTAAACCCCGCACGCATTGGACCATTTTGGCGATAGCGCGGATATTTCCGGAACTGCCAATGGCCAATTGCGCTGCCGGCATGGACTTGATTTCAAAACGTGTCCGAAACTCCTCCTGGGCCAATTCCTGAATTTGGTCAAAGGCTTCGCGTGAAAATGATTTACCCTTAAGAAACCGTTGGCTTAGGCGAATGGCGCCTAGGTCATAACTATGGCCAAAAAGGTAGTCGTAGCCGCGGCTGCAACTGATTTCTGCGCTTCCTCCCCCAATATCAATCGTTTTCAGGATATCGTTCTGGCCAATACCCGCCTTGCTGGCAATGCCCATATGAATGATATAACTCTCTTCTTCACCGCTCAAAACGCGCACAGGGAATCCGGTTTTTTGCTGGAATTTTCGCGTGAAGGCATCGCGGTTCTTGGCGGAACGAACGGCTGAAGTAGCCAGTACAAAGGTGAAATGAATTTTATCCCCACCGGCTGATTCGGATAACCCATGCACGAAGGCGCCTATTTTATCCTGAGCGTGTTCGGAAATGGTTCCTTGGGAAAAAACTTCCTCTCCAATAGAAAAGGCCAGTTTGTCCTTGGAAACGGCTTTGTGGTCCTGATTCTGGACATCGTAAACGGTGGACTTTATGGAGTTACTGCCGATGTCGATAATGCGGATGAGCATGTTGCTATTGTAACAAAAAACCGGCTGGCTAATCAGGCTAGAGACGCGAGTTGCTCCTGGGTCATGAGCCATTCCAGTCGACCCTGTCCCGGTTTCAAACTCTCAAGCCT
>JAYSRH010000268.1:0-3787 GCA_043721115.1 Fibrobacteria bacterium
CGGAAGTGGTCATGGTCTCCAGCATTTGCGTGGCGATGATGGTCACTTTACCCAATTCCCGGGCCAGTTGAATGGTATTGCGCTGCACTGTGGGGATGAGCTCCAAATCGAGCTCTACGCCCAGATCGCCGCGGGCCACCATCACCCCTTCCGCTGTTTCAACTATTTCACGAAGGTTGGCGACGGCTTGAGCACTTTCCACCTTGGCAATCACGGGAATCTTCAGATCCAAGGTTCCCATGAAGCGTTTAATGGCTTTAACGTCAGCGCCATTCCGAATGAACGAGGCTGCCACCCAATCGAATCCCATCTTTTTAATAAATCGCAAATCCGCTTTGTCTTTGATGCTAAGAACGGGCAATCCCAAGTCCACACCAGGCACATTCAACGATTTATTGGGACTGAGCGCTCCTCCCCGGATGACACGGCAATGCACTTTGACTCCGGAAATTCTCTGAACGCGAATTTCCAGCTTGCCATCATCAAGTAAAATACGCTGGCCCGGCTTGACCAGTTTTGCCAAACCGTTGAAGGAGATGCCGATGGTGCGGAGCGTGGGATTTCCTGGTTTGGGAACTACGGTAATATCGCCGTCCGGTTCCAGCATATATTCTTTGGCATCTACCCGCACTTTGGGACCCATGAGATCCGCCAGCACCGCGCAAGGCATCTTGAGTTTGTGGGCGGCGGCACGAATTGCGGACAAGTAACGGACGTGCTGTTCTTCATTGCCATGCGAAAAATTTATTCGAAAGGCATTGGCTCCCGCCAAAATTAATTCATCCAGAACACCCGGCACTTCCAAGGCCGGTCCCATCGTTGCCAAAATTTTAGATCTGCGTAGTATCATACATTGAATAATAGCATCCCCAGCATCGGGTGGGATGTATATTTTTTAGCATGACGGGAAAAAACATCTGCTAGTCTGCATCATTGTCTCTTTACTTACTGCCGTGTACACCGGATTAATGGTCTTTTTTATCCGCGGCGCGTTGCTGCTAGGACGGTCCAGTTCTCCAATTCCAGATGTCCCTGTGAAAGCGAACGCCATGGTATATGCGGATGAGAACGCGGGCTTGCCAAGCATTTCGGTAATCGTTCCCCTGCGCAATGAAGAACAATATGCCGCTGCTACATTGGCTGCCTTATCCGAACAGGACTATCCAGGTGAGTGGGAAGTGCTCTGCGTCAATGACCGGTCCATGGATCGCACGGCGGAAATCATTCAGGAATTCTGTTTGAAAGATGCTCGCTTCAAGGCCGTGCATATTCCCTTAGACTCGCCTATCATTCCCAGCCCTAAAAAAAGGGCGTTGGCGGCCGGATTTGCGCTAGCCAAGGGTGCCATACTTCTGACCACAGATGCCGATTGCATGGCGCCCAAAGGTTGGATACAGTCCATGGCACGATGTTTTACCAACGATGTCGGCATAGTCCAGGGTCCCAAACGGATCCGTGGCAACGGCACGCTGCTTTCCCGTTACCAGGAACACGAGGTCTTTGGTTTGGTCAGCATCGAAGCCGCGACTTTCGCGCTTGGCCGTCCTATGATTGCCAGCGCTCCATCCCTGGCCTACCGCAAAGAATTGTATGAACGCGTAGGCGGCTTTCAAAATCTGGAGGACACGGTTTCCGGTGATGACGACTTGCTGGTGCGTAAGATGCAAAAAGAATCGCAATGGAAAGTAGCCTACAATCCTGCTCCCGATGCCTGTGTGACAACTTCGCCGGTGACGACGTGGCAAGGGCTTTTGCAACAGCGCGCCCGCTGGGCCAGTAATGGCGCGCATTATGAAGAAAAAGGCTTTGTAGGATTACTCATCTGCATCTATGGATTTTACTGGTGGCTGGCACTGAGTCCGGCTCTAGCCGCGCTGGGTATAGTGCCCTGGTCTGCATTTTGGATACCCGCGATAATCAAGATTTTATTGAGCGGAATTTTCCTCAGCATCACGTCCAAAAAATTGGGGCATCAAGGCTTGCTCCGAGACCTCATCTGGTGTGAAATACTCCATGTGCCGATTATTTTATTGGCTGTACCCATGGGGCATTTGGGTTTGTACCGATGGAAATAAAACCCCATTGCATACTGGTTCTGGGAAGCTTAATTTCCCACCTCCTGGTAAACGCCGCTCCAAAACCGTGGGCAGCCCCCGCCGATACGACAGTCCGCGCCTCAGATCCTTGTCGCGAGTTGATTGCAGGGCTGATTTCCAATTCAATCAATGTTGAGCCCTTTCTTCAAGTCGCCGCCTGTCGACTCCACTCAGAATCGGGTGGTCGATCGCCCTCTCAGCTGGCGCAGACTCGCTCCAATCCCTTTGATTCCATATTGAAAAGCAGGCTTCCCGATGATGCGAATTGGTATATCCGCCATTTATCCCAATTTCGATCCCGCCGCGATTCCGCCCGAGTGGTGAACATGGCATATTTGGTTGACGCAAAAAATTTGAAAAGTCCAGAAGTATTCCGGGAATTGGCGGAAGACTTCTTAATGCTAAGCGATCCCTATCGCGCTGCCTTGGCATACCTGCACCTTGCCGAACGGGATAGCATGCAAAACGGCATGGTCCAGTACCAATTGGAAAACTTAATGCGTACTTTAACCGCCGAAACGCCTACGACACAAATACTGGACTCGCTTACTGCCACCTTTGCCTCCACTCAGGCCAAATCGGCGGACATCTTGGAAATGCTTTGTTGGGAATACCAGAATTATTCCTGCGCATACCGGAATTTTATGACTTCCCTATCCTTGCGGAATCCCGGCCCAGCCACCATTCTGGATCGCGTAAATCGTCTGCAAACTTTTGGCTTTTTCGATAATGCCTCGGCAGTATTAGACAAACTGGCATGGCGCACACTCTCCCAACCCTGGCAGACCACGGCGCGTAATTTGTATTTGCACATTCGATTTCAATTAAAGGATTGGCATTCCATTGTCGCTGATACGACGGTAACTGGCGAGGTACGCCAAAAGCCGCTCACCGAAGAGGAAGTTTTTATTGTGGCCGACGCTCACCTTAAGCTGGGAGACCCGGAAAAAGCCTTGATTTATTTGAAACGATTGGAAGACAAATCCACCACTTCGCTTTGGGCATTTCGAGGCCGGCTCCTCAAGGCCCAAAGTTTTTTGGCCCAAGGTAAGGCACAAGAAGCTGCCGATGTTCTCAAGGCTTTGAAACAGGATCCCAAACGCCAGGAAGGAACCGGGCCTATTCTCTTTTGGCAGGGCTGCCTGGCTGTGGAGGGAGGCCATTTTGCAGCGGCCGAATCCTTATTCGTTTTAGCTTCGGCCTATACCGGAAGCGAAGAGGCGCAGCGCGCGCTGGAATACCGGTTTTACCTGATGCAAGACACGGGGGAGGCGCGCCCCCACTTTTTTCGGGGTTTGATAGAATCACCACATGACAACCCAACCCGCCTCCAATCCATGCTACGTGTCTCGCAAAGTTCACCGCTTTGGCCCCATGCCCAGCTTGAAAAAGCCCAAATTCTGGTGCAAATGGGCCTGGTAGACAGTGCTGAAAAGGTCCTGGATTTTACCGCACACCATAGCCAGGATCGCTTGGCAGGCCTGCATGCGGAAGCCAAAGCAGCCTTTTTAGTGGAAAAATTTTCTGGTGGACGACAGGCCGCTCTTGCCAGATACGAGGACCTACTGATAAAATATCAACAAGGTGTTATCCCGGAATTTTCCCGTGGTAGGATAAAAGCCTTGAAGTGAGAATCAAGCTTCCATGAGCATTCGTTGGATTAGAAACGTAACCGTCGACGGCAAGCAATC
>JAYSRH010000269.1:0-3780 GCA_043721115.1 Fibrobacteria bacterium
ACATGGCATAGCCTAAACTTGCGCGCGTATGGCCCAGCGCAATTTAGCGGAAGCACTTCTGGGATTAGAGTGGCGCTCTTGCGAAGTGGGTCGGATGGGATCGGGCGCCACACGGCTATAGATGCCTGCACGTTCGCTGGCTTGAAATGATTTCTTGACCCGGCGATCTTCGCCCGAATGAAAAGTCAAGATGGCCACTCGTCCTCCTGGCTTAAGGCATGCGGGCAACACATCCAGCAAGTGATCCAAGGCCCCAAACTCATCATTGACCGCAATGCGCAAGGCCTGAAAGGTGCGTTGCATCGCGCCAGTTGTTTCCTGCTCGCGAACGTCTTTCGGAACTGTTTTGAGAGCCAGGCGCACGATGTCAACCAAATCACGGGTGGAATGGATCCGTCCCTTTGCATTTGCAATGGCGGTTGCAATTTCTTCGGCATGAGGTTCATCCGAATTCTCATAGAGCAGCAGGACAAGATCACGGTGTTCGATGGATTGGAGCAATGCCGCCGCAGATCGGCCATGTTCGGGATTCAGCCGCAAATCCAACGGGCCATCTGCCTTAAAGGTAAATCCACGGGCTGGGTTGTCGATTTGCATGGAGGATACACCTAAATCCGCCAGGACAAAATCAAAACCACCACCGGCCTCCGGAAGTAGCTTTGGCATTCCGGCAAAATTCATACGATGAACGACAAATTCCCGCTCCGTGAATCCTAAACTGCGTAATCGTGCTTCGGTTCGCGGCAGTTCCATCGGATCCACATCAATTCCGAAAAGGCGTCCACCCGGCGCAATTCGCGGGAGAACCTCTTGGGCATGGCCGCCATAACCCAGGGTAGCATCCAAGCCAATATCGCCGGGCTTTGGCGCAAGCCAGTGGAGTATCTCCTGCACGCAAATAGGTCGATGCGTTCCGACCGGAGTTTGCCCGCGATCGATGACTTTCTGAAAGTCCGCAGCATAAAGAGCCGGGTTCAGTTCTTTGTATTTTTCACCAAACCCCCGGGGATGGGTGCCCCGGTAACGCACGCGGCGCTTGTGATCAGGACTCGGATCCGGAATCACGGAACCAAAATTTTTTGTGACCAATGGATATGGTTTCCTAGCATGGAAACAATATGCAGGCCCCGGGAGTCACTTGGCATAGGGATGGACATTTCGGTTTGCCCCTCGGTATTTTTAGACAGAACCAAGACACCTTTCCCATTGCGTACTTCCACTTTGTCCCAAACCGGTTGATCCATTGTGACTGTCAGTCCACCATTCCGATACTCGACGCTGGGATTGGAAAATTCGGATTGAACTTTTCTGGCTGTGATACCCACCGGAAAGGGTACTACTTCGGAACTGATGGAATTCAAAGTATACCAGGATTCACCGGTCCATAAAACTTCATTTGCGGCCGATTTCAAATCCGCATGAAACGAGAAATGCACGACTTTACCTTTAACCAAATTCGGTATTTGCAAATTGACAAACATCCTGGATGCATCTACGGTCACTCTGCTCACGGTCAATGTTGTTTTACCAATTTTTGGTCCCCCGTAATCATTGGTCGGTTTGTACGACCACGATTCGGCGTTGTAGTAATCCGGGGATTCTGCTGTTACCCCTACCGGCCTAGTGAATCGAAGCGTAAATCCGTTGGACCGCGAAAGAATTTCCGCAACTTCGAAGGCCGGAGTCGGCTTGTTTTTCATCAATTGTAAACCGTAATGATTGTTCTGCCATGCCCAAGTCGAACCATCGCCCAATCCGCCAAATAACACATCGCCATTGGGATATTCCAAAAACCGATGGACTCCGCAAGTCAGTCCCCCGGTGTAATGAAACAGAGCGCCTTGGAATTCGCCATTCACTTTTTCTAAGAAGGCACGGTGGACATTGCCATAGTAATCGTCACCGATCAACATTTGGCCAGCAAAGGGACCGGTGCTGAGCATCATTGGCTGCGTGGGGGAATTGCTCGCCTCTAAATGGGGCATCCAAATCGCCGGTGGGGATTCGACCAGAGTAGGATCCCCACCCAAAATGGGTTGCAGCCCAAAAAATCTGTTCTTGGTCACATGAATCAATTTACTGCTGGGTAGCCATGCGCCCTGGTTATCGGTGGTGAACAACTCCCCTTCCGGACCCCAACCCAATCCATCCGGAGTGCGCAATCCCCAGCATAAATATTCAATTGTTTTTGTCGTCAAGTTGACTTTGGCCACAGTGCCTCTCTCTTTGGGAACCGGATAACCCACGCCTCCGCCTGCCGTAGTCAAAGAAGGCAGTGCCGTATAGAAAAAACCATCCTTGTACTTGAGGTCCATGGAATAAAGATTGGCACCATCAGGACTATGCAGGAAATCGACAATGGTTTCGGCGGTTTCAGCAGTCCCATTCTTATCCGCATCGATCAATTTGGTGATGGCCCATTTATGGGCAACATAAACAACTCCGTTCACAACCTTTATACCCAAAGGCTCCCGAATGTCGGTAGGATAATACCGACGTACGGTAATACCGGCCTTGGAAGGCGTTTTGAGCCCAGTCAGAACCCAGATCTCTCCCCTATCCCATTCCCAATTGCCAAAAACTATTTCATTGTCGTTTAACCAGTCCCAGCCGCCAATGCGTTTGGTCATAGTGGCGGGCCGTAGATCGATGAGGTCGATACCGGGATTGACTCCAGACAATTCGCCGATGTTTAGGGAAGGTTTCCAGGCGACTTGCGCATTGGACGAGGTTACCGCAAAGAGCAAGAGAAGGAAGCTTAGCCCAAGAGTTTTCACCTTCAATTGCCAACCCAATTTTATCACCATTTCATGCGCCCCATTTCGCCCAAGAATCTGACCCTAGGCCAGAATGAGTGGGCAGCACCTAAATTAGCGTGGACGCTACCAAATGTCTACCCGTTTTGGGTCGGAATGCTGGGTATTCCTTTAGAAAGTATCCGTAAAACCTCGGCGGCAATCGCCTCCTCATCCTCTTTACGAACATCCTGAAACCAAACATTTTGGGGGTAACCCATGATATTCGGGCCCTGGGCACAGGGTCCAAGACAGGCCGTGCGCGTAATCCGTACAGGGAGTTTGGCCTCCTTGAAGCGCAGCTTTAGTCCATCGGCGAGAATCTGCGTATCCGCAGAATCCCCGCAGGACTTTTCGCCGTTCTGCCGGGTATTGGTACAAAAAAACAAATGCAGTTTATGCGGGGTGGGTTCAATTTTCATTAGCTTCTCCAAATAGAGTATAATAATCCAGCACAGGGGTGCGGCAGAACTACATTTTCTTCCCAAAACTTTTACTGCAGATGCTAATGGACAAGACGGCTTATTTTATTTCAGATCTTCATCTGGGCGCCCTATACCGAGGTCTCAAACCGGATAGGGAAAGACTTTTGGTCCAATTTCTGGAGCAAAAGGCCCATAAAGCCAGCCATTTATTCATCCTCGGTGACCTATTTGAGTTTTGGATGGAATATCGCAGTTTTATTCCGAAGGATTATTTCCAGACTTTATCCGCCTTTGGGAGGCTCGCACAAAGCGGAGTGGAAATCCACTATTTAAGCGGCAACCACGATTTCAATCTCGGACATTTTTTTCAGGATACTCTGGGATTTAAAATCCATTCAGATTCGCTAGCCCTGGAGCTTCAAGGAAAAAAGATGTTGCTCTTGCACGGAGATGGCTTGGCCAAGTCCGATTGGAAATATCGGATCTTGAAACGCATCTTGCGGCACAGGCTTTCCAACCGCGCCTTTCAGCTTCTCCACCCCGATTTCGGAATGGGCCTG
>JAYSRH010000270.1:0-10003 GCA_043721115.1 Fibrobacteria bacterium
TCCACCCATCCCTTTTCACCCAACAACAGCGATCCTTTTGGCAATGCATTGCGTTATGTGCTCACGGGCGATACCGTAAACGCCAAAAATGCCATCAACTGGTTGGTATCATACAAGCTACCTACTGGACAGGTATTGCCTACAGCAATCGGATGTGACAACTGCCGCTGGGATGGAGAGAATGCCATACTTGTCTTTGACTGGTGCTTTGATAAAATGACAATCGCTCAGAGACAAAGCGTTATCGCCCAGTGGAATACGGATCTTACCAATGTCAATAAACAGGCTTGGGGCGGAGTCGGTATGGAGGGGAACAACTACTATTGGGGAAATGTACGCAACTCCCTGGAATGGGGCATAGCCAGCTTTACGGAAAATCCACAGGCCCAATCCTTTCTGGATAACGCACTCACTACACGGTGGCACAACTCCTTTCTTCCCTATGCGGCAACCGGAAGCGCCAAAGGCGGTGCTTTGGGGGAGGGACCTGGATACGGCTCAACCATGCTTGGGTATCCTATCATTCCTTTTGTCAGCTTAGAATTGATGGGACGCGGGATACTGCATGAATCGCCATTTTATCAAGAGGCATTGACAACGCTCATCTATTCAACCACACCGATGGCGGTTATCGAAGGATCGAATCGTTTTTATGATTTTTTTTCATACAATGAATTTGAGACCATAGATATCATTCATAGCCGAACCTATTTTGGTGACTTTATGATGACCCTGGCAAATCAATGGGAGGGTGTGAATTTGGGCCAGTACGCCCGGCACTGGCTTGCCAAATGCAATCCGTCTGTTTCAAATTTTGTACAAGCCGTTAACGCGCCTGGTAGGGAGAAAAGTTTTACATCCCTTCCTTTGGACTATTATGCTTCAGGTCTGGGTTATCTGTATGCGCGTACAAGTTGGGATAGTACGGCTACCGCAATCCATATTCAGATGAAAAACGCGGAAGGGGTTGGACACGACCATCGAGATTGGGGCAGCTTTCAAATGTTTAGACAGGGACGCTGGCTAACCCGCGAAAGCCGAGGTTACTCGCAAAATATCCTTGGTGTCAATGGCGGTAACGTCGATGTTGGCGAACCGGATGCCCACAATTCCATATTTGTCGGCGTGCAGGATTCCATGCACAGCCTCATCGGATTTTGGCAGGCGGCACCGGCAACCGTCAAGCGTTTGGCGAGCAGGCCAAATTATGCCTATGCAGCTGTAGATCTTTCCAGCGGTTACCAGTCCACGGAAAAGCCGGAATTAGGTAATCCATATCCATGGGAAATCAAGCGGTTCGCCTGACCACACTATTGCCTACCACACCAACGTATAAAGTTGTGAATGAGGGTCCGGTTGGTCAGAATCGTTTGCAAATATCCACAAGTGGAGCGGCGCAGAGTTACTTTCTAAATGTTCTTCAGGGCCGAGATGCAGTTGGTGCCGATCTCACCTCCCAACTCACGGAAACGGCCACTACATTTTCTGTAACGCTGAGTCATCCAACCCTTGGAACAGCTGCTTTTACGTTTCAAAAAGGAGACACCTCATCGGGTGGTAGTTTTGGGTATACGGCAACGGGCACTTCAACCACTTCCACGCCACTCCCGAGCCGGGTGCAGGGTGTTACCGTAAATGACAATGGTCCGGCATGGGAGGGCACATCTTCCATCTTTAATTCCTATTCCAAGCAATCCTTACAGGCCGTACAGCTACAAGTACCCAACCCTTACCGACCCGGGGCAGTGATTCTATTCAATGTCCCGAATTCGGGTCTAGCAGTTAATCTCTCCATCTTCACTGCATCCGGCGCTTTAGTTGAAGAGGTTTGCAATGAAAATTTGCCGCCGGGAATGCACCGGGCTTTTTGGGCTGCCAGTCGACAAAAATCCGGCCTATACTATGTGAAGCTGAAAACCGGCTCAACGATAATTGTTCGGAAACTAATATTGATAAAATAAAAGGTGTACACGGGTTAAAAACGATTTACCGTCGAACCTTTTTCAATGTCTTGACTTCCCTACCGGAAAAATCACGTGCCCATCCTGCTTCAGTTTCAAGGAAGACCGGACTGGAATTATTTCTACGATTTTTAGATTCCGGTAAGTGGATGTGTGATCCGGATTTCGAAAAAAGCAGGTAAACGGGTTCATACCCTGCTGTCCAAGTGTACTTGCCCTGCTTATCCATCAATGGCGGATTTAAACTTTTTCCTAGATGATTCCAAACAGATAACGGTTTCATGGAAAATGCAACGGGTATAGAATCTGTGGCATTCAGGGCCTTAAATTCATTTTGTTTGTTCAGCCATAAAATCACAAGGATTTCTGAAGCGTTTTCCAGTTTAAGCGCATGCACATTGGACAACCGCGCAGGTAGAAAGCCTTTGGCAGCAAAACCCTTGGTTCGAGCGGTTAGGGTTCGGATCGCCGTCATTGCCGGCTTCTCGGTATAGTCGCGGTTGAGGAGGCCAAAGTTGTGTTCCGGCTCCAAAGAATCCGTGCCATCATTGAAAAGGTCATAGAGAATGATGAAGGGAAAGCCTACAGACCAGGCTGACAGGACTTCTCGAACATCATAACGTCCTTGCAAAGCCAGGGCGGAATCCGAATTTCCCACTCCAAAATTTGTAGCGGTATAGCCCCATTCCGTTTCCCAAAGCGGCGGAGTATTACCTGGAAAGGAGAACTTTACCAAGGAACGCAACAACAATACCTCTTCCGCCATGGTTTCTGGTTCTGTAGCGCGATACGGATGGACACCGATGGCATTGGCTCCAACTGCGCCACCCGCGTTCATGAGTTTTTTTTGAAAAGGCCAATCGATTTCCGAGGTCCCAGCCGTGGATACCAGCGCCATTGGATCTCCACCATGGATGCCGGAAATGGCTTCTTTGCATAATGCCGCATAGGCTAGAGGATCAGGTGGGTTCCAGAACCCGAAAATATTCGGCTCGTTCCAAATTTCGTATTGAACGGATTTATTCTTGAAATGCAAAGCTGTAGCCGTGGCGAAGGCACGGAATGCCGCAATAGCCAATGCAGTTGTTGGCTGCCCATTTTGATAAAGCGAGTTGGAATAATCCAATATCCATGCGCAACCATTGCATGCCCGTATTCGCGAGCGCGTCCAGCGCCGGATCATTTTTTGTGAAATGGATATTGACCCCAAGGTTGTCCAATGTTGGAGTACCAGCAAAAACGGTTGACTGGGCAGCTAGGTCAATATCCGTTTGAAGACTGTCGAGAAAAGCAATATCATCGAAATCCAGTCGAAGGATTCCAGTCGGTTTTTCTCCTCCACGCCACCAAGTCATCGGTTCGATCAAAAAGGCAATTTGCTTAATGGGCTGATGAAGCACCCCGTCATTTGCGCCGCCGAAATGAGAAGAAGGCACATCCAATGTAAAAGTACGCAGAAACCATTGTTCTTGGTCTAACGCCGTAAGTGGACGAGAAAGAGAATACTGCAAGACTTGACTTGTCAGGTCGGTAACCCTGACCACAACTCTGGCGCCTGGATCAAGTCTCGCTAAAAAAGAGATCGCCTTGGCGCTGCCTGGTATCGGGAGGGGATAGGTTGCAGAAACATAATTCCCGCCCTTGGAAAAATCTGCGGTCAGTCGAGCGGCTTTCCCGATTCCATTCGATCCTAGCGTTTGGGTAAGCGTGCCAGTCGCGCCTGGAAATTCCGCACCGTTAGAAAAGGTCCATGCGGTTGGCAGACTAGGTGTTTCAAAATTTTCAACAACGCGATCGGCCCATGCTAAACAGATAAAACTGTTTACCAAAACAATAAGCAGGTAAGTCCTAGGCTGTACCATAATTCTTTACCTATTAAGGTACCAGTCCTATCATCCTTCCTAAAAAAGGCTAAGGACAAAGCCAGCTAACTGGAGTTCAGCAGCTCATTTTATTGGAATGTACCTCCGAAGGCTTTATTTGGTGTGTGAATAAAAACCAGTCGAATCTGAAGCAGTGGCTTCTGTTACTAAGGAATCCGGCAACGATAACGCAGTATGGCTAAATACAAAATCTCCGTTCTGATAGTCTACGCTCAAATGCTGACCAGACCCAAGCTCTCCGCCAATTATCAGTCGACTCAAGGGATTCTCCAATCTCGTTTGAAGGAATCGGTTGATTGGGCGCGCACCAAACTGAGGGTCATAGGACAACTCGGCAATCGCTTTAGCCGCCGCTGGCTTGAGCTCGGCAGTAATTCCACGTTCTTCTAGGCGCTTGACCAAATCGAAGAATCGAAGCTTTGCGATCGTTACAAGCTGTTCCTTTTGTAATCCCTGGAAAGCAATGATCTCATCAATGCGGTTGATGAACTCGATGCGGAAGAACTTGCGGATATCCGGCATTAATTCTTCCACGGTCACTGGATGCTTGGCTTCAGCAAATTTCTGTGACCCGATATTGGAAGTCATGACGATGATCGTGTTCTTGAAATTTACCGTTCGTCCTTGAGAGTCGGAAAGCCGCCCTTCGTCGAAAACCTGTAGCAATGCGTTAAAGACGTCGGGATGGGCTTTTTCCACTTCGTCAAATAATATCACCGCATAGGGCTTGCGACGCACCGCTTCAGTCAATTGGCCGCCCTCTTCATAGCCTACGTAGCCGGGAGGCGCGCCGATCAATTTGGATACGGAATGTTTCTCCATGTACTCGCTCATGTCGAGTCGGATAACATATTCTTCACTGTCAAACAGAAATTCCGCTATGGCTTTGGTCAATTCCGTTTTGCCTACTCCGGTAGGCCCCAGAAATAGAAAGCTGCCGATTGGACGGTTTTCCCGAGCCAGACCAGAACGGTTGCGCAATATGGCATTGGACAATGCCATAATTGCAGCCTCTTGACCCACCACGCGCTTAGCCAAATGTGCAGGAAGATTAAGCAATTTGTCTTTCTCAGTCTCTTTAAGCCGGGTTACCGGTATTCCCGTCCAACGTGCAACCACTTCCGCTATTTCATCTTCCGTCACCTCTTCATGGAACTGAACGCCACCCACCGTGGCTTGTGAAGATTGGGCAATAGCGGTTTGCAGTTTTTTTTCGGCATCGCGTAATGTTTGATATTTAAGTTCGGCGGCACGGTTCAGATCATATTCCGATTCTGCCTTCTCTACCTGCCTTTTAATTCCGTCGACATCCGCTTGCAATTCACGAATGCGTTTGATTTGTTTGGCCCTTGCCTCCCACTGACGCTGCATGGACTCTACTTCTTCGCGTAGACCGGTAATTTCCTTTTGCAAAGTTTGCAGCCGATCACGGCTTTTCTCATCTTTCTCTTTCTTAAGGGCTTTTTCCTCGATTTGCAACTGCAGCAGTCGTCTACTTAGCGTGTCGAGCAGTTCCGGAGCCGTATCCAACTGGGTTTTAACCATGGCACCCGCTTCATCCATAAGGTCGATGGCCTTGTCTGGTAAAAACCGGTCGGCAATATACCGTGCGGATAATTTAACCGCGGCTACAATGGCGTTGTCCTGGATGCGCACGCCGTGATGGTGATCGAAGCGATCCTTGATGCCGCGAAGAATGGAGATGCTTTCCTCCACGCTAGGCTCCAGTACCATAACCGGCTGAAAGCGACGTTCCAAAGCCGGATCCTTTTCAATATGGGATTTGTATTCGTTCAAGGTAGTGGCGCCGATGCAATGCAGCTCCCCGCGGGCGAGTTTGGGCTTGAGCAAATTTCCCACATCCATGGAACCTTCACTTTTTCCAGCGCCGACTATGGTATGCAACTCATCGATGAACAACAGGGTGTTGCCACCCGCATTCTCCAACTCTTTGAGCACGGCTTTGAGTCTTTCTTCAAATTCGCCCTTGTATTTGGCGCCCGCAATCAGGCTTCCCATATCGAGGCTGTAGATCTTTTTTCCTTTCAGTGATTCCGGGACATCGCCCTTGACTATCCTCTGGGCCAGCCCTTCCACAATAGCGGTTTTTCCCACACCTGGCTCACCCACCAGCACTGGATTGTTTTTGGTTTTACGCGAAAGGATGCGTATGACACGCCTGACTTCTTCCTCCCTCCCTATCACCGGATCCAATTTGCCTTCCCTAGCCAGGGCCACCAGTTCCATTCCGTATTTTTGAAGCACGTTGAATTCATTTTCGGCATTCTGGGAATGCGCGCCCGGCCCTTGGCTGTTTCCATTTCCGTTTGAGCCGCCGGAATTTCTGTTTTTCATGATGGCATCCTTTAAGGGTTTGAATTTCAAATTATGCTGGGCAAATATATTTTTGAGATCGAACATTTCCGATTTTTGAACCAATGCAAGCAACAGATGCTCGCCGGTCACTACCGTATCGCCCATATCCAAACTGATTTGTCCGGCTCCGCGCAAAACTTTGTTGACATCCGGTGCGGTTAAATCCTCATCACCACCTTCCGGCGCTTTCGGTAATTTGGTTACCGCCGATTCCAGATCTTCCGAAAAAGCGACCGCATTGACACCGGCATCGGTCAAGGAGGGCTCCAAGAAATCGAAAGCAGCTCGCATCAACCCCGCAGCTAGATGCAAAGAGGTGAGTTCAAGATCCCTCCGGGACATTTTTATTTCTTGTGCTTTCTGAAAAGCCGCCTGGGATAGATGGGTAAATTCGCTCATATCATCCTTTCAAGCAAAGTCAGTGCCAGAGGCTTGCTGATTTAAATTCCTCCCATTAACATAATTTTATGGAGCGTGGCCAGCACACTAAAACAACTGGTGCATAGTGCATCGATTTTGCAGCAATATTAAACAGTACTGAAAATTCGGGGCAACGGCCCCTATAGCAGTTTACCGTATGAAGATGACGAATTTAAAATTCGTGAGTGCGGCCTTGCAGGTCGAACCAGGTGGCTTTACTGGGCAGGAATGCTGCGCCAAAGACTCCGGGCCCATTTTGCAGAGCAGCTTTGGCACATTCCGACCTGGTATGAATTGCTATGGAAACGGCAATATCCTTTCCATATCCGGGGGCACGTCCGATCCTGTCCACAAGAGTCGCAAATGCCGGATAGCCTGTAACCAGGTGCGGGGAGCCCCAGCAGTTTTGCGCAATGGCCCGGAGACGGAAGCGGATACCTTCGGCGACTTGGTTCTCCGTTTCAGCCGTTGCCTGATCACACCAGATGCTCAACTTCGCACCTGTGAGTTTGGAGGCGAGAGGCGCCACGGAAATTGGGTATCCCCAACCCGCACGTTCCCATCCCCCCATTCTTTTATGCGGGGCCCAATCTTCATATAGCGTATCGACCTCGCCTTGATAAGAACCGAGGTTATAGTAGGTGGGATGAAAGCTCGAATTCTGGATCGAAAAACCTTTTGCCATGATCACTTTCGGATCCTGGTAGGCATTCCAAATCTCCTGGACGATGGACGTATCGAGTGGGACCGGAGAATTCCGGTTGATGGAATTGAACTCAAAGGCGTCGGCCCAGGTCCGGAGCCTTTTGCCATGGCTGCGGACAATGTCATTGATCGAATTCAAGAATCCGAGATACGCATCGATACCATTCGCTCCTTGCCCGTAGCGGGATTTAGCATAGCTATCGAGCTGTGGATAATCGCCATAGTTGGCTGCAAGGATAAATTCATCCGCACCCGTATGCCAATAGGGGGAAGGAAATTCCGGCAGGTATTCTTCCAGGATATCCTTGACCAGGTTGAAGGCCGCCGGCTTGGTGATATCCATGTAATACGTGCCCAGCACATTGGAACCCAGTATGAGATCCGTGTGGGAGTTCCTGAGCCAGCCGGTATGGCCGGGGACGTCGATTTCCGGAATAATCTGCACATGATATTCCGCCGCGAGATTGACGAGTTCGCGGATATCGGCTTTGGAATAGAATTGCGGAGAAACTATCTCCGGATGTTTTGTCGAGGCGAGCCGGATACCCAGGTCGTCGGAAAGGTGCAGGTGCAGGAGATTCAGTTTCATATAACTCAGGTCCACAATATGGTTCTTTAACCAAGCCATGGAAAAAAACTTCCGCCCAACATCGACCATTAGGCCCCGCTCATTATAATCGGGCCAATCCCGCGCATTGCCCGCGGCAATCGTGTAATTTTGCCGCAACAATTGCAGCAGCGTCCGCGTTCCGTAAAAGGATCCCACCGCAGTGCCGGAAATGATTTCTAGCCGATCCGTGACGTTGAAGCGATAACCCTCATCCCCTCCGAATAACCCGGCGGGGTCGAGCGTCAAAATGATGTCTCCCGGGCGAGTGGCACCAGACGTTACGGGGATCTTGAAACCGGAAAGGAATTCCAAGTCCTTCGCCAATGTGTTGGCCGTTTGCGTGGTTTCCGATGAGCCCGACCCAGTTATGACAATCCGGGAGGCGGAAGAGAAGGTGTAAGACCCTGGAGCGTCCGTCCATTCCCGAAGAGCAGGTATGGTCACGGGCCGGACTTGCGAATTGGGAGGAGCCGAGAATCCTGAATCCGCGGCCAGTCCGATGCATAAGTAAACGGTAGTCCACCTCATTGAAAAAACATAGTTCTACGGCAATCGGAAAAGCACAGTTCTAAAATTATAGCCTAAATCAATCCAAAAGGACCTTGACGGTTTGACCAAGATCTAAAATACCAGCTTTATCATTCCCGGGCCGCGCTGGAACAACGCCACTCTTGGTTCATGTCCATGAAAGGGGGCAGAAATTTCGAACGTATCTAATCCATCACGCCGTATCCGGAAACTAATCCAGACCCACTAATGCCCATCAGACTCTCCAGTTAATCAAGGAGTGGTATTGCCAGCCGGAAAGGAGGTTTATTCTCATGCTCAAGTCGCAAGGGATGGGGCTAAGAAAAAAACTTATGGATTGGGGAGAAATTGCCGATAAAACCGGTAGGAGGGGTACTTTTATTCCTCCATGTCGTTTAAACCCGTTATAAATCGGCGAAAAACCTGAAAATTCGCTTAATCCTAATTGGATCAAAGATTGCTTTAGTTTCACCTTATGGACATTCAAAAATACTTGTTCGGAGGCGCAACTCGCCAGCTTGCCTATAAAAGTCTCGACGCCACTGCCCTACGAAACCGCGTGATTGCCGAAAATCTGGCGAATGTGGAGACACCGGGATACCAGCGGAAAGAAGTGAGCTTTGAAGACCAACTGAAAGCACTTCTGGAAAAGAAACTTGCGGCCGACCAGACAAAACCTGAACATATGCAAGCGGGAAAGGGTTTGGACTTCAGTCAACTGCATCCCTTTGTCTACAAAGCCTTGGACACCACTTTGCCTGGTGAAATAAATAACGTGGATGTGGACATGGAAGGAGCCAAAATGGCGGAGAACACCATCCTCTACTCCTTTTTAACCAAATTCGTCGGATTTGAAAAAATGAATTCGGCCATCCTTGGCCGCGCTTCAAGTTAAGCCGAACGACGCAGCTAGCCTTTTTTCTTTACTCCGCGCTTGGCAGTGCGCGCCATAGTATCGATTAGAAAACTCCTTAAAATTCCAGTTTTTCCCCTAAAATCGCCGAATTTGGATATTTTAATCGCAAATACTATTGCGTTTAGTTAAACTAAACGCTATTTTAATGTTGTATGGTAAAGAGACCGTTTTGGCTGAATCTGATTAAACAAGCCTGGGCAAGCCACTCCATCATTTGGTTATCGGGTGTCCGACGCTCGGGGAAAACCACCCTGTGCCGATCATTGCCAGGAGCCGATTACTTCGACTGTGAAATTCCCAGCGTGCGGCGGGAAATGGAAGATGTGGAAACCTTTCTCGAGGCGCAAAAAGGGCGATGCATCGTACTCGATGAAATCCACCGTCTCTCCAATCCGTCAGAACTTTTGAAGTTGGCGGCAGATTATCACAAAGACATTCGCATTGTGGCCACGGGTTCCTCCACCTTGGGAGCCTCTTCAAAATTCCGCGATACCTTGACAGGCCGCAAGACAGAAATCTGGATGACACCCATGCTGGCTGAAGAAGGTGCACTTTTCGGGGATGCCGATCCGAAACGTCGCATGCGACAGGGTGGCCTTCCTCC
>JAYSRH010000271.1:0-3770 GCA_043721115.1 Fibrobacteria bacterium
TATTCTAACCGAGGGGCCAAAAACAGTTCCCCAGAGGTATTCTGGTACTCGGCCCTCAGCCCATAGTTTAACCATCCCGTGCGCGTATGCAAGGCATGGGAAAAAAAGACACTGCCGAAATGTTCCTCGCTTATCCCTTTATGGTTGAATTGAATCCTCGAAGGGAATTCGCCGAGATAATCAAAATTCGTTCGTGAACTATCTTCCTTAACCATGGTGAAACCGTTATCGGAAAAAAATCCCAAGGGCGCTAGCATATCCATATTGCCGTTGACAATCACATCGTAGAGTACAAAAGGAAGATGCATGGTATAGTTCTGGCGGGAAAAATCATACGCGCCGCCAAACACAAAACGGTTGTTCTCATCCAACTTATAGGTATCCGATACCCGGTAATTGAAGGACTGCATGGAAAGGGAAAGTGACAGTGGCTCCATACTGCTCGTGCCTTTTTTGAAAGCCACTTTCCAATTCTGATTTTGCATCCCAAAATTATTTTCGATCAAGTTGGCTTCCGTTGCATCCCAAGCAACATTCAAAAAGTGCGTCTGATTATTGATATCAACGGATGAAATGCTGTCAATGGAAAGTTTTTGCGGCCGCGGGGGATCTTTATTGTACGTCACAGGCGGTAATGCAGCGCTGGGATCTCCGAATTTTGGATTGATACGGGAGAGGATATTGGTTTGCTTAGGCACAACTACAGCATACGCGTCACCGGAGTATCCTCCGATATAATCCAATCGGAGATTGTCCTTGGGCAGCCAAGCTGCGCCCCCGTGTATATCGGAAAAGTCGGGCATGTTAATATGATCGCGATAGCCATTCATTTCGCCCTGGAAAACACTGTCTTGTGACAGGCTTGAGCTCAAATCGAGAAGGCCGTGCAACGTTCGATTAAATAAAAACGACTGGAAATCACCGAAAACACTAAACCGATTGGCCACAATCGGGGCTTCCGCGTAAACGTCACCGCGCACTAGGGATAAATTTGTACGAAGGTGTAGCTTTTCCGGAATGCGATTATCGGAATGCAATTCGACCACTCCGGATAGTGCCCCAGGAAATTCCACGGGAAAATCGTCCCGGTACAAGCCCACCGCCTGAAGCGTGTTCAAGTTGAAAATCGAAAAGGTGCCGCCCACATGGTAAGGCTGAATCAATGGAATTCCATTTAGAACCACGCGCGTCTGGTCGGCATCCCCACCGCGGACGAAGGGCCGGATATTGACATCATTTTGAACCGTCACACCTGGCGTAAAATCGATGGCTCGAATGGGATCGTTCATGGCACTGGGTATTTTCCTGATGAAATCGCTTTTGACTTCGGTGGGTTGCGTGCGATTATTTTCTTGAACTGCCTTGACCCGTAACTCAGGCAATTCCACGAAGAGGGAATCCATCTGCAATGCGGGATCGGCAGCGATCATCGACCAAGTATTTTGCGGGAGGAGCAAGGGAAGAAATATTCCCACGGTTTTCACACCCAGCAGAACCAGCCGGAGACCCAGCAGAACCAACCAGAGAAGTTTATTGTCCTTCATTGGAAATTCCATCCAAAACCTAAATTCACATTCCATTGAATCAGAGGAATATCTTCCCATCTAAACTTCTGACTTCCAATCGGGACCTGGGGCAGAGTGAAATTGAATTGGGGAATAATAAAATCTGGCAAGACCCACACAATCGGGAGTTTGAGAAAAATTCCCGTGCCAACCTGGGCAATAAATATTTGGTTATGCGGCAAGGCATGGGAGAAATCCTCGCGCATCACTTCATCGATTTGGGTCGCCAGCCACGTTGCCCTGAGGTTGCCAAAAAAAAGGGGGCGACCCCACTGTTTGGATATGGCATATTCAGCAAATGCGGAATTGTCCGCCCAAGCTCCGATTCCCCACCCCATGCCAATTTTATGGTGGATGGTAGAGCCTGATGGCAAGGCCAAGTTTAGGGCGAACTCCATGGTGGCGGGATGCGTAGGTGCTTCCACATGCCATTGTAATTCGGCACCCGGGAAAGGCCCCCAGCTATTGCGCAGCCCAAGACGATAATCGAAACTGCCCTGAGTAACTTGTGATTGAATCACCTTTTCGACTCCGGCGCCGGTTTCATTGCAAACCTTTTTCAACCCAGCGGAGTCTACAGTACCATTTTCACATTCCCAAATCGACTGTCGTCCAACGCCAAATGTTGCTTGGCTTTCTCCCGCTGGCAGTATGACACCGGTATTGAAATGGTGCACGGAATACAAACAACCGGTCAGGAACATAGCGGACAAAATGCACACGAATCTGGTCATTGAAACCCCGGTAACCGGTCAAGTTTTGAATAGACCCCACTGAATGCCGTCTGGAAACAAAGAATCTACATCAGTAGATTTGAAAAGCAATTGGAATGCCAATAATCCAAGGAGATATTGCGAGTTAAGCCCCGGTAACGCCTACTAAAATGGTATTTTTAAACTGTCCCAACCTCGGAAGCATTATGGCCAGAACACCTTTGTTAAGATTTTTACAAAAACACTTTCGATCGCATCCCGCCGTTTGCAATGCAGCCGAGGATTTTTCAGCGTCCACGCAAAACTTTATCTCACGCAGATCCTTTGTAGCCGGTAGCGGTGCGCTCCTTCTTGGCGCGGCCCTACCCAAGTCCATTTTGGCAGTCAAAAAGGAAAAACGCATCGCCATTGTCGGCGGTGGAATATCGGGCTTGAGCTGTGCGCTTAAGCTGGCCGACTATGGAGTCAAGGCTACCGTCTATGAAGCCTCCGCACGCTTGGGTGGCCGCATGTTCAGCAATACAGGCTATTGGAACGAGGATCAGATTAGCGAATGGTGCGGCGAGCTGATCGACACTGGCCATAAAACCATACAGAAACTAGCCGGCCGCTTTAATTTGAAATTAGACAATTTGATTGAAGCCGAGCCCAAAGGTTCGGAAGGCACCTTTTATTTTGATGGCCAATATTACCCAAAAGCCCAATTTCTGCTGGATGTCGAACCCGTTATCGGCCGAGTGCTTGCCGATTTAAAAGACAGCGATTTTCCCACCACTTACGAAAAGTCTACGCCAGGTGGAAGGGATTTGGATAAAATGAGTGTGTACGACTGGATAGAGTCGCGGGTTTCGGGCGGGCACGCTTCCCCGCTAGGCCAACTCTTGGATACTGCTTACGCAATCGAATACGGCGCAGACACCACCGATCAGTCGGCATTAAACCTTATTTATTTACTGGGATACCAGCCGCCGCACGGCGAAACAGCTCTGTTTGGGGTTTCGGATGAAACCTACCATATTCAGGGCGGCAATGAAGAATTGCCCCGAGCCATTGCCAAAGAATTGGGTCCGGACCGATTTGTCTTAGGGCGACAGCTGGTCAGCCTAGAAAAATTGGCACATGGAGGCCTACGCCTTACTTTCAAAACAAGTTCAGGCGGCACGGAAGAAATCGTAGCGGATTGCGTAGTGTTGGCCCTACCGTTCTCTGTGTTACGGGACATAGATATCAGCAATGCGGGATTTGACACCTTAAAGCTGAAGGCGATTCAGGAACTTGGGCGCGGACGCAATGGGAAAACCCAATTGCAATTTCAACAAAGAACCTGGAATCAAGTCGGAACGTGGCCCGGTATCGGCAATGGTGATACGTATAGCGACACTGGCTACCAGTCCAGCTGGGAAGTAACCCGGGCTCAAAAAGGCCTTAGCGGCATCCTAAATTTCTTTTCAGGTGGTAGCGTCACGGAAAAAATGGAAACTACCCAGCCATT
>JAYSRH010000272.1:0-1514 GCA_043721115.1 Fibrobacteria bacterium
TGCCAACAGGGGTCACCCCGACATTAGGGCCGGATGCAAGTGGCGTGGGCTGGGTGTATGAATACGCGCTGGTCTCTGATAAACGCTCGCTACAGGAACTGAGATCCATTCAAGACTGGTATCTCAAATATCAGTTGGCGAGCATTGAAGGCGTGAGTGAAGTCGCCAGTATAGGCGGCTTTGTCAAGCAATACCAGGTCAACGTGGATCCCACTCGACTGCATGCCTATGGCCTTTCGCTTAAGGACGTAGACATGGCTATACAAAACGGCAATTCCGACGCGGGCGGCGAAGTCATTGAAATGGGTGAAGCCGAGTATATGATTCGTGGGCTTGGATATTTGAAAAGCTTGGAGGATATCCAAAATATCCCCCTAAGCATGGGCGCGGGATCCTCGGTTGGAAACACGACGGGAAAAGGCATGGGTAGCTCCTCGGGTACCCCTATTTATTTAAAGGATATCGCCGACATCAGCATCGGGCCGGAAATGCGGCGCGGCATTGCGGAATTGGACGGGCAAGGCGAAGTGGCGGGCGGAATCATCGTCATGCGTTATGGCCAAAACGCCTTGGAGGTTATCGATGCGGTGCGTAAAAAATTGGAGACGCTTAAAACCGGGCTTCCACCGGATGTCAAAATAGTCCCGACCTACGACCGGTCCCAATTGATCTTAAGGGCCGTAGACAATTTGAAGCATAAATTGCTGGAAGAGATGCTGATCGTTGCCCTGGTGTGCGCGGTTTTCCTTCTGCATGTCCGCAGCGCGTTGGTAGCCATATTTACGCTTCCGGCCGCCATCCTGCTTTCTTTTCTAGTCATGCGGTATCAGGGTATCAATGCCAATATCATGTCTTTGGGTGGAATCGCCATCGCCATCGGGGCCATGGTGGACGGGGCTATCATCCTGATTGAAAACGCCCATAAACATATGGAAGCGGAAGCGGAAAAACTACCTGCGGATAGACGGGAACATTGGGCCATCATCCTGGACGCCTCCTGTGAAGTGGGTCCCACCTTGTTTTGGTCCTTGCTCGTCATCACCGTATCCTTTCTACCTGTGTTCACCTTGGAAGCCCAAGCCGGTAGGCTTTTCCGGCCATTAGCATTCACCAAAACCTACTCCATGGCCGCTTCCGCCTTTTTGGCGATTACGGTGGTTCCCATCCTGATCGGATTCTTTGTACGTGGAAAGCTGCTGCCGGAACGGAAAAATCCCATCAATCGATTTCTGATTCGGATATACACTCCCGTGGTAGACTTTGTCCTGCGCTTTCCAAAATCCATTTTGGCCATGGCGGCGCTGTCCGTTGCTTTGACGGCTTTTCCATTCGGAAAACTTGGAGCCGAATTCATGCCTGCCTTGTTCGAAGGCGATTTGCTGTACATGCCCACTACATTGCCCGGCGTATCCGTGACCAAGTCCAAAGAAATCTTACAGCAAACCGACAAGATCATCCGCTCCTTTCCGGAAGTGGAACAGGTGTTCGGAAAAATTGGTCGCGCGGAAACGGCC
>JAYSRH010000273.1:0-9921 GCA_043721115.1 Fibrobacteria bacterium
CATCCACAGCTTCTTCCTTGGCAAGCCGGAGAATATCCCGCTCCGCCCGACGACATACTGCCCGACATTGATGCAACAAGGCATTGGCCATGCTGCCACCGGGAAGCACAAAGGATTTAAGAGGCTCTAGGGATTTCTGCATCTGATCCATATCCCGCTCCAGTTCGCGAGAATCGTCTTCATTGAGCTCTGGCATCCCAGAATAAATCTGCCCTGCAGGTGTAGCCAAGATGCTGCCCACATCAAAAAGCCGACTTTGAATTCGCCTGAGAGACTTTTCCAATTCCACCGCGACCTTGAGAGGCAAACCGTTTTTCTTTTCATCCAATACTGTTCGTGCCGTACCCACCAAACAAATAAGTTCGTCGACGGTGCCGTAGCTCTCCAGCTTCTGACAGTCCTTTTCGACGCGGATGCCGCCCACCAGCGAAGTCTGACCCTTATCCCCGCTCCGGGTATAGACGCGATTTATTATGATAGCCATATCAAGCCGCTCCTTTGAATTGTTTTAGCCTGTGCAGGGCCAGCGCCATCGTCTCTTCCCTTTTGCAGAAACAGAAACGAAGTTTATGGTGCGATCGGGCGCCTACCAATCCGCCGCCTTTGGCCCGGTAGAAGGAACTACCAGGAACCGTGGCCACTTTTACTTCCTCCACCAGGTAACGCGCCAGTTCCGCATCGTCTCTAAACCGCGCGGCAACTTGGGATGAGGGCCCTGAGGTTTTGGACCCTTTAGGTCCGGCACCCTTAATCAAGTGCGCCACATCAGCCATGACATAGTAGGCACCTTGCGGAACATGGCAACGAAAGCCCACTTCTTCCAAACCTTCTACCAGAAAATCCCGGCGCTTAAGATAATGGGCTGCCAAGTCCCTATAAAATTCTGGACCCAATCCCAATGCCCCACGGACAGCTTCTTGCAAGGGCGTGGCGGCGCAGACCGTCATAAAATCATGCACTTGACGTAGACCATTTGTCAGCCGCTCATGGGCTACAGCCCAGCCGACCCGCCAGCCGGTGATGCCATACGTTTTAGAGGAGCTGCCGATGGTGATGGTCAAATCCTCCAGGCCCGGTACTGAGGCCGGGCTCACATGTTGGACTCCATCATAGAGAATGTGCTCGTAGATTTCATCGGAAAAAACCAGGACGCCCCATTTCTGACAGAGTTTGGAGATAAGTTCCAATTCCGCCCGAGTGAACACTTTTCCGGTGGGATTGTGGGGTGTATTGATGACGATGGCGGCGGTATTGGAGTTGAACGCCCGTGCCAATTCTTTTTCATCGATGGACCAATCCGGTTCCCGTAACGTGACATAGACCGGTTTGGCCCCGCTTAAGTAGGCATCGGGATGGTAGTTTTCGTAAAAAGGCTGAAAGAGAATGACTTCCTTACCGGGATTGAGTGTAGATAAAAAAGCGCATATCATCGCCTCGGTGGCGCCACAGGTAACGGTTATGTTACGATCGGGATCGGCCGAAATTCCATTATACTCGGAATATTTTTTTGCCAGAGCCTGTCGCAGGGCAGGCATTCCCCAGGTTACAGAATATTGGTTGTAATCGGCATCAATGGCTTTTCGGGCCAATTCTTTAAGCACCGGCTCACACGGAAAATCCGGAAACCCTTGAGCGAGATTGACACTGCCATGCACCATGGCCAACCGGGTTTGTTCGCGAATCACGGACTCGGTAAAATTTTTGAGTCGGCTTGACTTTACCGGCGTTTTGGAATTGGTTTTGGTTTTGGGCTTGGGCTTGGTCTTTGGTTTAGTTTTTGCCATGAGCAAAATCTAACTAGAATGGGATGCCGGCTAGTATCCTTTTGCGCACAAATTCTGCGTACAAGTAAAATCCCAGGCGCACCTGCAAGGAATCGATTTCTGCTAAGGCCTCGGCCTCGTCCCAAAGACTGAGGCGAATGTGCTCATGCTCATCGGCCTGCCCGGTTTCACCGCCGTCCAATGCTGCGATTTTTTCCGGTGTAAGCACCGCTTTGCAAACAAAGTAATGGATGGCTTCATCATCAAGGCCCGCGGAGCTGTACAGAGGCCGATCGCATAACGCGTGCAACTCATGGCGGGCAATGTCCAGCCCGGTCTCTTCTTTCAATTCCCGAACGGCCACACCCACAGGATCCTCCACATCGCCATCCAACATGCCGGCTGGGAATTCCAGACTTTCACCGCCGTGTCCGATACGCCGCTGGCGCAGCATTAAAAATTTTCGAACCTGGGTTTCCGAATTTTCAATTACCGTGACCACCACGCTAGCATGGCCGCGCAGCAGCAGGTAAGCGGGCAGTGGTCGGCCTTCAGGATCCTCAACTTGAGTGCGGAGTAAACCGAATAGAAGCGAACCATCGCGCTTGGACAACGCTTGCAGCATTTCGACATTCCGGACCAGGCAGCCTGCACCTTCCACCTTGCGTTTCCACAGGCGATATTTGGGGGAGTGCTGGAACAATTCCGGCTGATCCATGCTGGGTTATAAACCTGGATGGTATTCTACACCGATTCCTACGCGAACCAATGCTTGTGAATTCTTGCCAATAAAATAGGAAGGGATGAATGCGAGGTAAAACTGGGTTTGCGCCTGTACGGGAAAGAAAACCATCATGTCACCACCGAGGTCCACATAGAAATCACGGATGAAAGAGAACCCCAAATGCGGTCCCAATCTCATAGCATAGGGCTGATCCAACTTCGGCAAATAATAGAGCGCCCCATATCCAGCAATTTCCTCCGCCGATGTCCATGTTGAAGTCTTAGGTCGAAAGTGGGTGTAATTGAGATGACAGCCAAAATCCCAGTCCGTATTCAGATTTCTGATAGCCCCGAATGCAGCGCCCCATCCCAATTTGAAATTGTCATCGTAAATGGTGGCGCGCGGTCCAGCATCATAGCTCCAAGTGCTGGCGGCTGCCGCAGGCAAATACAGGAGCGGCAAGCAGGCCAATAGCAGACGGAAATTTCCCATCAGGATCTCCTTCAAGGGGTATACGACCCGATACAACTTAATGTTTGATGTGTATGGCCAGAAATATACGGCCTAAATCAAAGTAAGGCAACTGATGTAAACGCCGCAAATGTCAAGTACGATAAACAAACCGAGACAGGTTCTCCCGTTCCTTCAGCAGTTACAGTGGGAATAGCCAGAGCAGCGGCAATGACAACAGAAAAGTAAGCGACAGTCGGAATTCTTTACAACGACCCGGCCCAGTCACGCGGTTTGAGGAAATAGCTCGTCAACTTTTCCTCCGCACTACCGGGCACTGGTGTATAGCCATAAATCCACTTGGCCAATGGAGGCATGGACATGAGAATAGACTCCGTGCGGCCGCCGGATTGCAGACCAAAGAGTGTTCCCCTATCCTGAAGCAAATTAAACTCCACATAGCGCGCCCTCCGATAAAGCTGAAAATCCCTTTGCTCTTCAGAGCAAACTTCATTTTTATTCACAAGAAAGGGCTTGTACAAATCGGGAAAACCCATGCCCAGCGCTTCGGTAAAGGCCAAATCTTTTTGCTTATCCACTTGCAGATGGTCAAAGAACAAACCGCCGATGCCGCGCGCTTCACTGCGGTGTTTGAGAAAAAAGTAGGCATCACAGGCTTGCTTAATGGCTGGATAATCCCGGCCATGGTTCAAGCAGAGATCGCGCAGCGCGCGGTGGAAGGACACCACTTGGTTCTCAACCGGGTAGTAAGGCGTAAGGTCGATGCCACCGCCAAACCAGGACACCTCACCCGCTTCGAAATAGCGGATATTCATGTGGATGGTGGGAACATGTGGGTTACGGGGGTGGAGTACCAGGCTTACGCCAGTGGCGGTAAACCGAGTGCCGGGCGGAATTTTAAACTGTGTTGCAGCCGAAGGCGGAAGAGAGTCACCCTGGATGGCTGAAAACCCCACACCCCCTTTTTCCAAAAGGGGTCCCGCTTCCCAGACCCTGGTAATACCGCCGCCGCCGCCGGCATAGTTCCAGGCATCCTCGCGATAAGGCACATCCACGTCGCTTAGAAAGGCGCAAATATGATCCTGCACCTTTCGAAAGCGTTCTGCAACGGTATCCTTGAAGAGCGGCATATTGAAAGTCCAAGTTAGAAAAATTGCTATTTTTTCGCCCGATCCTTTTCCTTTCCTACCCTTTCCAAGGCGGTTGCATGGGTGATTTCACATACTTTTGGCAGCACCTGCCTGAGAAACTGGACCCGGTGCTCTTCCATTTGGGGCCACTGCGCATCCAATGGTACGGCCTTATGTATATCGTCGCCTTTACCATTGTCTTCTTTGTTTCCCGCTACCGAACCCGTACGGAAAGCCGTTTCCCTTACGATGAAGAATTCCTCAAGAACATCCTGACTTATGGATTCATCGGAGTCCTTATTGGAGGACGGCTGGGCTATGTGCTGTTCTACAACCTTCCGTATTACCTAGCCCACCCATTGGAAATCATTCTCCCCTTCAGCATGGAAAACGGCTTCAAGTTTACGGGCATTTCCGGAATGTCCTATCATGGCGGAGTCACCGGTGCTCTGATCGGCAGCGCTCTTTTTGCCCGCCGTTACAAAGTGAATTTCTGGAATCTCTGCGACCTTTTTGTACCTGCCTCCGCGCTGGGCTATACCTGCGGCCGCCTCGGCAATTTCATCAACGGTGAACTGTGGGGCCGATTGACCACCTCCCCCATCGGCATGTACTTTCCCTTGGCACCGGATGCGAATTCGCTGCGTCACCCCTCGCAGCTGTATGAAGCTTTTTTTGAAGGTATTTTTTTATTCGCTGTGCTGTGGTCGCTGCGCAAGCGCAGTCTGCCACAAGGTTCCATGGCCGCTTTCTACTTGTTCGGATACGGCTTCGTGCGCTTCTTCATTGAATTCTTCCGGCAGCCGGATGCCCATTTGGGTTTCGTCTTCCTGAACCGGTTTTCCATGGGACAAATATTATGTTCTTTGATGATGGGGATTGGAATCGGCCTCTACCTGTTTCTCCAATTCCGGTCCAAGCCCGCCGCTGAGCCTCCGACTGCCTGACCGCCTCAAGGTGCGGTTGCCAAGCTGGCCGCAGGCGGCCATGGTCTCCTGACCTTTGGTACCGCGCACCCGGCAATACTGGCCCGCTTCCATCAGCCAACGGTAAAACTGAACCACATCTTCCCGCTCCGGTCGCCCATACGGCGAGTGAAGTCTGGGATTATACGGGATGAGATTCACGCAAGTGGTGAGGCCGCGCAAGTATTCGGCCACTTCCAGCGCATGCTCGCGCGCATCGTTTACGCCCGGGATGAGTACATATTCCATAAAGATGAAATCGCCTTTGCGTGCCAGCGGAAAATCAAGCAAAGCCTGTTTCAGCTCCGCCATCGACCATTTGATATTCACCGGCATGATTTGCTTCCGAATCGAATCATTGGGGGCGTTCAAACTGACTGCGAGCCGTAGGCGGGAAAACCCTAGTGGCGGAGGCAGCTTGGCCAACGCCGTCAATCGCCGAATTCCATCCACATGCCCAACTGTTGAAATTGTAATCGATGTTTGGGCGATATTTAATCCGCGTTGATCGGAAAGAATGCGGATGGCTTGCAAAACCTGATCCAGATTGTCCATGGGTTCACCCATGCCCATAAAGACCAGATTCTCAACCGGCTCCTGGAGCAAATGTCGAGCGGCCCAAACCTGGGACACAATTTCTCCAGCGTCCAAACTGCGCAGCAATCCCATTTGCGCGGTCTCGCAAAAAGTACAGCCCATTTTGCAGCCAACCTGGGAAGAAATGCACAGCGACTTATAATGCCGCATGGGAATGACTACCGATTCACTTTCAAGCCCATCCTTAAGGCGCATCAGAAATTTAAAAGTCTGACCTGATGGCACCGCGCACAACGGATCCTGACGAGCAGACGTTTGGTCACTCGCATGCTCCTTATCCGGAGTACGATCCAAAATTTCCGGACGCCGGAAAGTATAGGTCGAATACACCGCTTCCGCTAACGCTGGATTGGCTTTAAACTCAGGGAGCAATCGCGGATCTACCACACCCTGGCGATAGAGAGAACGAAACAACGCACCGGCATGGTACTCGCCTTTGCCGAAACGGGCCCCAAAGTCCGCTACCAAACCCGCATAATCATACTGGAGGATGTCCATAATTATGCATATATGAAGTCGTGGAAAGGCTTCCAAGGGCAAATCCACACAATTCTAGACTGATTTTGAGATTTTCTAAGTTCCCTGTATCTGTTTACGCGCTGTCATACGTCTTATGTCCCAGAAACCCGGACACTTTTGGAGGAATCACTATGAATATGCACAAAAATCACACCCCAGCCATGGCGAGTGCTGCATTGATGCTAGGCACAGCCTTGCTTTCAGGCTGTTTGTTTGGCGGCGACGGAAATGCCCCAGCCAATATTGATACTCCCATTAAGGTCACGGCCTGCCAGGAGTTGGCGCCGGCCTTACAGAAGACGGCCGATTCCTTGGTTGTACTGGGCACGGCACAATTGACCGGTGATTTTGAATATATGTTCAGCGATACGGTTCAAGACTGGAATGGTATTAAATCGCGGAGCACGGCCGGGGCTTTGCAGACTTTCGACCAGGCGCTTAAAGTTGCGCCCAGCCATTGCGGGGCTATGTTTGGCAAAGCCGTAGCTTCTGCGATGATGATCACGCAGGATCCAAAACTCGATGCCTTTGTTAAAAAAGCGCAAGCGTATAGAGACTCCAACGGTACCAGCAACATAGCCGCTCAACAAGTCCATTCGGGATTGGCTTTGGTCAAATTGTCTCCTGATCAAGGGGCTGCGGTATTGCTTAAATTGTCGGCCGAAATGAAATACTTTGATCCACCCACTGTGTTGGAATTTCAAGCTTTGGTCGAAAGTACGTTGATGCCAAAACTGGATTCGACCATCGCCTCCATGGATGCAGCCCTCAAGTTTGATTCTTTCGCATTTGAATTCACCAATCAACGTGGGATGACCTATCAACTGGATCACGGAGAGATTGGCCCCTTATTGGCCGGATTGAAAGTGGCCAAAGCCTTTTTGACGGTAGTGGCCGGATATCAATGGGAAGTGGCCCTGAATGGAAACTATGGATGGACGGATACCATCGTTAATATTGGCAACAGAAATATTTCCAACGATATGCCCATTAATGATTTCGATCATCTGCGCCCCAGTCAAGTCGCAGCCTTGGACCATCTAACCGGATTGTTCTCAACGAGCAGTTCGTTCAGCAAAATCAAGCCGGCCTGGAAAGCCAAAGTGAAAAACATTCCGGTTCTATTGTTATCCGCGGTAGAGGACGCCCAGAAGGGGCTTCGCTTTGCCATTGCTGAAGCAGGTAAGAGCACTGGACAGGAGCATGATGTGTATGTGGTGGGAACGGGAATGGATGCCGATGTGGATCCGGCTGATTTGTTGGAAGCCGTGGACTTGCTGGAAAGGTCGAAAAAATATTTGACCGGGGTTGTGCCCCTCACCTATAACAAAGGCTTTCGCACCTTAAAAGTCAATTTCACAAAGTTGTTCGACATGGAAGACATACAGAGCAAGCTGCCCTACTTCAAATTCTATCCCTATGCAGAATGGAATGACACGATAAAGGCTGATACAAATTGGACTTCGTATCGAGGATATGAAACGGATCGTGAGATCATCAGCAAATCGAACATCAACATTGGGAACGAATATGTCGTCTCCATCAGGGGAAACGCCGGATTTATTTTAACCGATACCTTGAACATTATATTGAGCGGCCAATATTATAAACGAGACTCGCTGTACTTTGATCCAGACCCACTCCTTGCCACGGTAACACCAGTTCCGGGCAGTGCTTGCATGTTCAGCTATAATAAAGAGTTTGAACCGGTACTCCTACCTGCTGATCCCACCTCTCCCCCGGGAAGCATGCCCCTGTACACTTTAAAAGCAGCCAAGTCTCATGGGACCTTTAAACTTACCGGATGCCGCGAAAATTTTGGCGATATGGAGTACGTGGGTTATATCGATGCCACATTGAAGGGACCCCTCTACTTCACCAATCCTGCAGGGGATAAAACCATTGATCTATTTGCCATGAATAACCAACCGGATTTGGCGGGCCTCAAATCTCAAATATTTTTCCGGGATCCCACTTTTGGCGGACTCTTCCCAGACCTGACACAGGATAATATTTGGGATGTCATCCAGTCCCTGAGGTTTGTGGAACCTCGCACGCGAAAAGTTTGTGAGGAAGTTATAGATGCCAACGGGATGTATATCTATACCTGCCATACTATAAAGCCTGCTAACCCCTCCGATTTGGATTTGTTTATTTCCGTTACCAATTGGATGGATGTCGTACTATAAAGGAATTGCATTTGGCCTGATGCTGGGGCTGGGGCTCGGACCCGCACCAGCACAGGCCCAAACCCTTCCGGTTCTCGATGGCGCTGGAGTCGATGCAGACGCATTGGTTTTCCATCGCCAGGAACCGGCATTTTTTAACTCCGCCTTTTCTGAATGGATGAATCTGGGTACGCTCCGATTAGCGAGCAGTTCTACTTGGACGCCGACCTTAAAAAATACGGGGACGGAGTCGGCCACACTTCGCTCCTATCAGGAATCCCAAACGGTTTATCTGTCCCTCGGAACTTGGGCGGATTTAAAATTAGGTCGCTTTACAACGCATTCCACTTACGCCTTTCGGGATTCCGCAGTCTATGCCGCACAGTTGCAATCGGATAGGCGTGGCTATCCGGTTGGCGTGCTCTACCACCTGCTTAAACAGGATATGCAAGGAACCCATTTCGATTTGCTCCTTGATTTTAAGGCTGTGGAAAAATTGGAATACCATCTTGGATTTCAATGGAGTCGCCCAGATGTCGTTGGCCAATCGCGCTATTTCAGCTTGGAATGTCTGCATACGTATCGGGATGCCAGCGACCCATTTCTCTTTGCGGACCTACGCCCATCCGGTACCAAAGAACAGTTGTCCGGCACTTACAATGCCCGGTATCAAAGCCTTTCCTCGCTGTCCGAAACGCGCCTTGGCCCGGGCATCTGGGCGGCTAGTGCCCTGTATACTTGGAGCCAACCGAAGCTGCCCAAGGGAGAATACGGATTCACGGACTCGTCGCAGTCCTTAAAGCTTGGCCTTCAATTCAAGGGAACACGCAAGCTCCCATCCTTGTGGTATGCCTACACGGAAGGGCGCACGCGCACATCCGGCATTCGAGTCCCGCCCGGATCCGAGGGGAGCAAACGGTTTCACTATGCCTTGTCCAGCCACAGCCTGCAGGAAATGCGACTGGAAAGCAATAGCCATGAATGGATTCCCAAGGTATTCAGTTCCGTGGGCCTGGCAGGCAGTTATTATTCGTTACTTTCCGAACCGTCTCAATCAGCCATCGATCAGCATAAGGAAACCCTAAGCTACAATCGATTAGGCTTGTCCTTTATTGCGGATATGTACGGCGGTTTTTCCCGCAGTGGAGAACTGATTGGCCTGAATGGAAAAATAGAACAACTAGAACTGGTGACGCATCACGAGCTACATCTGTCCACTTTGCGCCTGCTGCTGGACCTGCCCATCATTTTGACTTATATGGACGCATCCATGCATGGCGAAACCCATACCCAAGGCTTGTTCACGACCAATGTGGATCGTGTTTATGATTTTGGTAAGGCGGGCCGAATTCTTTCCCTTACGCCCAGATTGAAGGGAGAATTGCAAGTGGGAACGTGGGGTCAGGGCAAATTGAAAATGGGAGCCAAGGCAAGCCAAGCCATTTTTCTTTGGAACGATGTAGAAAATAGGCCGGGCACGTCCTCTAACCCTGCAAAGCCATCGGACCCACCAAAAGCAACTGCATCTACCTCGACTGCAGACTATCCGCCTGTATCCAACGGCTTTCTAGGTGAGATCTCCAT